>JAYEOP010000212.1 GCA_034723125.1 Bacteroidota bacterium
CACTTCTCACCTCTCACCTCTCACCTCTCACTTCTCACTTCTCACTTCTCACCTCTCACTTCTCACCTCTCACTTCTCACCTCTCACTTCTCATCTGTTTATAATTAGAAAATGGCTTTGGAAACTGGAAGAAAGTAAAAGCTTGTTTTACAAAATTTGCTAAAATATTTGCTTACAATATAAAATCATTTTATCTTTGACCATTCGGTTAAACCGTTTGATTAAACCTTGTGGTTAATATTTGGAAAAAATGGATAAAAAACAATTAGATACTGAAAAGAGAATACTTGATGCTGCAAAAAATGTATTTATAAAAAAAGGGATGTCAGGGACACGAATGCAGGAAATTGCTGATGAGGCAGGAATTAATAAATCTTTACTTCATTATTATTTTAGAAATAAGGAAACTCTTTTTTACACTGTTTTTGAAGAAAGTCTTTTGAAAATGCTTCCTATGTTAGCAGGATTGTTCGATTCGGAAAAGGAGTTGTTTGGAAAAATTGAACTATTTTTTGAACATTATATTTCTTTTTTAATATCAAATCCTTATTTGCCCGAATTTATTTTACACGAGTTAAACATGAATCCGGAACTATTGCTGAATAAATTTTTAAAAGGAAATATTAGTACTTTAAAAAATATTTTTTTTAAACAAGTAGAACAGGAGCATAAAAATGGGAATATAATTGATATAAAGCCTTCACAGTTGTTAATAAATATGATTTCACTAAGTGTTTTTCCTATTGTTGCTGAGCCTTTATTAAAAGGAATTTTTGAAATGTCAGAAGATGATTTTCATTCTTTTCTTATCAGCAGAAAAAAAGAATTGGCAGATTTTGTAATAAACTCAATAAAAGTAAAATGAGAAAGTTAGTTTATTTATTAATATTTAGTTTTTTGAGTACTTTTTTATTTGCTCAAAAAACAGACACTTTAAATTTGCAAAAATGCTATGAATTTGCGGAAAATAATTTTTCTTTATCTGCTACGGAAGAATTGTACAAAAAGACAAATGAATTGAATATTCAAAAAGCAAATGCTACCTATTTACCTCAATTTGATTTAAATGCAAAAGCAACTTATCAATCGGAAGTAACTTCAATTGACCTTAGCGGATTACCTTTTCCTATTGATATTGATGCACCTTCGCAAGATCAGTATCAGGCAACTTTTGACCTTAGTCAGATAATTTATGATGGTGGAATAACAAAAAAAATGAAGGAGCTACACAATGTAAATATGAACATTGACATCCAAAAGCTCAATATCGAAAAGTTTAAATTGAAGGAAAAAATAAATAATTTGTTTTTTTCAATATTGTTGTTAAATGAAAATTTAGAGCTTATTAATTTATTAAAAAAAGACCTTGATGAGAAAATAAAAGTTATTGAATCAGGGATAAAGAATGGTGTTTTAATAGCATCGGATGTTTATGTTTTACAAGCAGAAATTATAAAGGTTGAGCAAAACGAAATTGAAATAAAGAGTAAATTAAAAAATCTCAGAGATGCACTTTCCGAAATAACATCTCTTGAAATAACTGAGAATACAGTATTTGAAGAAAAAAATACTAAGAATAATTTTTTGCAAAATGAAAATTATGAAATTACTAAGCGTCCCGAAAAGGAACTTTTTAATTTGCAAAAGCAAAAAATAAATGCAGGAATAGAAGTTATAAAGTCAAAGAAAAATCCGAAACTATTTGCTTTTGGTCAACTTGGTTATGGCAAACCCGGATTGAATTTTTTAAGTAACGAATTTGGTGAATTTTATTTTGTGGGGGTTAAAATGAATTGGAATATTTGGGATTGGAAACAAAACAAATATGAACAAGAAATTATGAAACTAAATAAAGATGTGTTGGATTGTAAGGAGAAAAATTTTGATAAAAACATAAAAATAGCACTTGATTATCAGACAAATGATATTGAAAAATTTGAAAAATTAATTTTAAAAGATAAGGATATAATTGAACTGAAAGAAAAAGTAAAAAAAGTTGCTTCTTCAAAGTTAAAAAACGGAACAATTACCTCATCTGAATATTTGACCGAATTGAATGCAGAGATACAGGCAAAGTTGAAATTGGCAATTCATAAAGTTCAGCTTGAGCAGGCGAGAATTAATTTCATGATGATAAAAGGAGTTTTGTAAAAAAGAAAAATTAAAAAATTATGAAAATAATAAATTTAACATTAATTGCTTTGATACTGTTGTCAGGATGTAGAAATAACGAACAAGAATCTGATGCTTACGGAAATTTTGAAGCAAAAGAAATTATTGTATCGGCAGAAGCAAATGGGAAGATATTAAAGCTGTATATTAATTCAGGAGAACTTTTGAAAGAAGGTCAAAAAATAGGGCTGATTGATACTATGCAACTTTCGTTAAAACTATCACAAATAGTAGCACAAAAAAATGCTATTCAAACAAAATTTGAGAATATTGTTTCTCAAGTGAATGTTCTTGAAGAACAGAAAAAAGTTTTTTTAACGGAAAAAAGAAGGCTTGAAAAACTTGTAAAAGACAAAGCAGCACCAAAGCAAAAACTTGATAAAATTGACGGAGAAATTAGAATCATTAACTCAAGAATAAAATCAGTAAATACTCAAAGAAATTCTATAAGCAAAGAAATAGAGGTACTTCAAAAACAAAAAGAAATAGTAAAATTCCAACTTGAAAAATGTAAGATGATAAATCCTGTTAAAGGAACAATTTTAACAAAGTTTGTGGAGCAAGGAGAAATGGCAGGTATTGGAAGACCCTTGTATAAAATTGCTGACATTTCAGAAATGTTTTTGAGGGTTTATATTAGTGGCAATCAATTGCCAAATATAAAAATCGGGCAAAAGGTTGATGTTTTTATTGATAAATCAAAAAAAGAAAATCAAAAACTTAGCGGAAAAATAAGTTGGATATCATCACAGGCAGAGTTTACACCAAAGATTATTCAAACTAAAGAAGAAAGAGTTGATTTGGTTTATGCAGTAAAAATAATTGTTAAAAATGATGGAAGGTTAAAAATCGGGATGCCGGGAGAAATTGATTTTGAATGAAGAAATTCAGTGAGCAGATGAATAAAAATAAAAGTATAATTGTTCATAATGTAAGTCGTAGCTATGATGAGGAAGTAGCTTTAAAAAATGTTTCATTTGAAGTGAACAAGGGCGAAATATTTGGTTTTATTGGACCTGACGGTGCAGGAAAAACTACACTTTTTAGAATAATTACAACTGTTTTGCTTGCTGATAAAGGTGAAGTAAGTGTTGAAGGATTTGATGTGGTTACAGAATATAAAAAAATTCGTAAGTTAATTGGATATATGCCGGGAAGGTTTTCTCTTTATCCTGATTTAAGCGTTGAAGAAAACCTGAATTTTTATGCTACAATTTTCGGGACAACAGTAAAGGAAAATTACCATTTAATAAAAGATATTTATTCTCAAATAGAACCATTTAAAAAACGACTTGCAGGGAAATTATCGGGAGGAATGAAACAAAAACTTGCTTTGTCTTGTGCATTAATTCATAAACCCAAAGTGCTTGTTCTTGATGAACCCACAACAGGTGTTGATGCTGTTTCAAGAGTGGAATTTTGGGAAATGCTTAAAATTTTGAAAAAAATTGGGATTACAATAGTTGTGTCAACTCCGTATATGGACGAAGCAAGCAAATGCGACCGTGTTGCTCTTATTCAAAAGGCTGAACTAATGACGGTTGATAAACCTGAAAATATAATTAATGGTTTTGAAAAAGAAATTTTGTCAATTCGTGCAGATAATATTTACAAACTGCTAAATGACTTAAGAATCTTTAAAAAAACAGATTCAGTTTTACCTTTCGGACAGACTGTTCACTACATTGAAAAAGGTGGAGAAGTTGAAAATATTAATGAAATTGAAAAATATCTTATTGAAAAAGGAAATAAAAAAATAAAAATTGAAAAGACAAAAGCAAATATTGAAGATTGTTTTATGGATTTAATGGGAAGAGAGGAAGAAGTGCCTAAAGTACTTGGAGTTGGTGTTACGAAGAAAGTGCCTAAAGTACTTAAAGTGCCTTGAGTACTTAGAGTTAGTGTTACGAAGAAAGTGCCTAAAGTACCTAAAGTTAGTGTTACGAATAAAAATGTTGTGTAAAAAATTTGAATTAAAAAATGTTTAAAAAGTATAAGGCAGTTGATTACTTGGATAACTTTAGGCACTCCAAGTACTTTAGGCACTCTAAGTACTTCTTAATAAAAAAAAATTGATATTAAAAATGTTTAAAAATTATAAGGCAGTTGATTACTTGGATAACTTTAGGCACTCCAAGTACTTTAGGCACTCTAAGTACTTCTTAATAAAAAAAAATTGATGTTAAAAATGTTTAAAAATTATAAGGCAGTTGATTACTTGGATAACTTTAGGCACTTTAAGTACTTTAGGCACTCTAAGTACTTCTTAATAAAAAAAATATGAATAAAGAAGTCATCATAAAAGTAAAAGACCTGACAAAGAAATTTGGTAGTTTTACTGCAAACGATAATTTAACTTTTGAGGTTTATCGAGGCGAGATATTTGGCTTTTTAGGAGCAAATGGAGCAGGCAAAACAACTGCTATTAAAGTTTTGTGTGGTTTATCGTATCCAACTTCAGGTAATATTAGTGTTGCAGGATTTGATGTTTATAAGCAGAGAGAAAAAATAAAAAAGAACATTGGATACATGAGTCAATTTTTCTCATTGTATCAAGATTTAACAGTAATTGAAAATATTCGTTTTTTTGGTGGAATTTATGGATTAAAAAGAAAAGTGATAAAAAAACAAACGGAACAATTACTTGAAAGACTTGATTTTTCACAGATAAAAGATAAACTGATTGCTGATATTCCTTTGGGCTGGAGGCAAAAGCTTGCTTTTTCCATTGCTATTTTTCATCAACCTAAAATAGTTTTTCTTGACGAACCAACAGGTGGTGTTGACCCTGTAACAAGACGACAGTTTTGGGATTTAATTTATGAAGCTACAAACAATGGTATAACAGTTTTTGTTACAACACATTACATGGAAGAAGCTGAGTATTGTGATAGAGTTTCTATAATGGTTGATGGTAGAATTGAAGCATTGGATACACCCGGCAATTTGAAGGAAAAGCATAATGCGGAAAATATGGATGAGGTTTTTGTTAAACTGGCAAGAAATTAATTTTGAAAAAATAAGATGAAACGTTTTTGGGGTTTTGTAAAAAAAGAGTTTTTTCACATTTTTAGAGATGTGAGAACACTGCTAATAATCTTTGGGATGCCAATTGCTCAAATTCTTGTTTTCGGTTTTGTTATTACTAATGAAATCAGGGATGCAAAAATTGCAGTTTATGATAAATCAAAAGATAATGTTACTAATGAAATAGTCCAAAAATTATTATCGTCAGGTTATTTTTTACTTACAAAAAACATAAGTAATGAGAAAGAAATTGGAGAAAGCCTTAAGAGTGGCAGTGCAAAAGTAGTTATTGTTTTTGAAGATAATTTTGCAAAAAATCTTGAAAAAGAAAAAATTGCAAATATTCAAATACTTGCTGATGCATCGGATCCCAATAGTGCAAATATGGTTGTAAGCTATGCAACAGCAATAATTCAGACTTATGTGCAGAATGAGAATATAAATATAAAATCGCCAATGCAGATAAAGCCTGTAGTGCGTATGCTTTACAACGAAAATCTTAAGGGAGCTTATATGTTTATTCCCGGCACTATTGCTTTAATTTTAATGTTAATTTCTGCTATGATG
Organism: Bacteroidota bacterium; assembly: GCA_034723125.1. NCBI lineage: Bacteria > Pseudomonadati > Bacteroidota > Bacteroidota bacterium. Next base: position 5,767 of record JAYEOP010000212.1, read on the forward strand.
ACCTCTGTTTCTATTGCAAGAGAAAAGGAAATGGGAACAATGGAAGTGTTACTCGTTTCACCACTAAAACCGATACATATAATTCTTGGCAAAGTAACTCCTTATGTGCTACTTTCATTTATAAATGCTGTTGTTATTATCATTCTTGGAAATTGGGTTTTTGATGTTCCCGTAAAAGGCAATATAGTGTTGCTTCTTGCTGAATCATTACTATATATTTCAATGGCACTGTCACTGGGGATTCTGATATCAACAGTATCAAAAAGTCAACAAATAGCAATGTTTATTTCAATGTTTGCTTTAATGCTACCATCAATTCTGCTATCGGGTTTTATTTATCCAATTGAAAATATGCCCAATGTTTTACAATGGTTTAGTCTTTTTATGCCACCAAGATATTTTATTTCAATACTAAAAGATATTATGCTCAAAGGTGTAGGATTTATGTTTGTGTGGAAAGAAACTGCAATACTTCTCGGAATGACCTTGGTTTTTATAATTTTAAGTGTTAAAAAATTCAAACAAAGACTTGAGTAAATAAATTTTTAATGAGAACGATTTTATACATACTTCAAAAAGAGTTTATTCAAATTTTTAGGGACAAAACAATGTTGCCTATCATTTTTATAATGCCAATTATACAGCTTGTTATTTTGGTAAATTGTGCAACATTGGAAATGAAAAATATTAATATTTTTGTTGTTGACAAAGATTTGTCTTCTACATCACGTTTAATGATTAGTAAATTTGATGCATCACCTTTCTTTCATGTCAAAGGAGGAGTATTTGATTTAGCAAAAGGAGAAAAAGAAATAATTAAAGGTAATGCTGATATTATAGTGCATATCCCCAAAGGTTTTGAAAAAAAATTACTTAAAGAAAACCATAGTAAAATACAAATCTTAATAAATGCAATTAATGGTATGACTGCCGGAATTACAAACGTTTATGCTAATTCAATAATTCGGCAATTCAATGGTGATATTGTTATGGAAATGCAAAATATTACTACTTTAAAAGCTGTAAAAAGAATTAATATAAATTATTCGTTTTGGTATAATCCTCAGATGAAATACAAGATATATATGCTTCCAGGTATTTTGGTTATTTTAGTTACCGTTGTCGGGATGTTTTTAACGGCTTTAAATATTGTGCGTGAAAAAGAAATGGGAACAATTGAGCAAATAAATGTTACTCCAATTAAAAAATATCAGTTTATGATAGGGAAGTTATTACCCTTTTGGATTATTGCTTTATTTGAACTTGCTTTTGGGTTGCTTATTGGTAAAATATTTTTTAGTTTGCCAATAGTAGGAAATATTGCTTTGTTGTTTGCTGTTGGTGCTGTCTATCTTTTAGTTGCATTGGGAATAGGATTGTTTTTATCAACAATTTCAGATTCACAACAACAAGTAATGTTTATCTCATTTTTCTTTTTATTAATATTTATCCTTACCAGCGGAATATTTACTCCAATTGAAACCATGCCTGCTTGGGCTCAAAAGCTAACTGTAATAAATCCTATTCGTTATTTTATGCAAATTATAAGAATGATTTTACTCAAAGGTTCTGAATTTAGACATTTTCAAAAGGAGTTTTTTACATTGTGCATTTATGCAGTTGTGATTTTGAGTATAGCAACATTTAGATATAAAAAAGTTTCATAGGAAAAGGGATACATGATGCGAGTTAAGGGGGGGGCTATTTACAGTAAAACTCAATCATCTGTGAAATAGCTCTTTGGCAAATTGGACAAAAGTTATTTTCAGAAATTGAACGCATAGTACAGTCCATAAAAGGTCGATAAACACCTTCGGAAAGATATCCACCACCTTCATAAACACCTATTTTATTTTCATTTTTATTAATCTTTGGAGTAGGGATTTTAGTTTTTTTATCAATTAAATCTTTCCATTTTTTTTCAAAATCAACTAAAGTTGTAATATTTGGTTGCCATGGTTCAACTTCAATTGAGAAAAAATTTTCATAAGAAACATTACCTTCGTATTCATCTGCTAATCCGGCAAATGCATGTCCGAATTCATGATTTTGTAAAAAAGATGCATATTTATTATCACTTGTTGCAATTGAATAAAAGTTATAAATTCCCCCTCCTCCATATTTTGAAGAATTTACAAGAATAAAAATATTATCGTAAGGTACATTTGAAGCAATATCTTTAACAGTAAAATAACTTTCGGTAAGTAAATATCTTTCGCTTTCAAAAGTATTAAAGCTTGAATTTAAAATTGTTTCTTTGAGCAATGCATTTTGAGGAATGTCTGTTCCATTTTCTATTGATGGAGATATTACCCCCCAAATATTAATGTTCTTTTTATAATTTTCGTAAGGATGATAGCTAAACATATTTTTCACAAAAGTTGTTGCATCTTTTCTGAATTTTTCCATTTCGTCTTTTGTATAACCTTCTGCTAAAATAGCAATATCAACATTTGTTGCTGAAGCACCTGAATAGAATAAATTTATAGTATCAATTCCTGCATACATATTTTCTTGAAATTTAATAGTGTCAGAAGAAAATTCTAAATTTAAAATCAAATTCGGTTTATGTTCTTTATCCCTTAAAAAAAGTTTAACAACAACAGCTTTTTTAGGAAAAGGGATTACAAAGGCTTCTTCAAATTCTTTTATTTCAGTTTTACCCTTAGAGGTTGTTCTATATTCCTCAAACATATCACAAAAACCGCTAGTGTAAATTAATTTACCTGAAGCTTTATCGTAAACATGAAGGCGATATGTTCCGTATAAAAAACTATCAATTAAATTTACTTTTGTTCCACCCCAAAAAGGATCTTTTTTAAAACCTTTAAGCCTAACAGATTCAGAATCAATATTTCCCTTTATGAAATATTCTATCCTTAATGATTGTTCTTTAAAATATTTGTCAAAGTTATTTTGTCCTAAAATTAAAAAAGGAAATGCTACAAAAACCAGCAGAGGTATTATTTTTGTTTTCATGAAAATAAAAATTTATTAAAAATAGATAATCAAATAACAGTGAAATTCTAAGAATCAAAGGTAGTGCAATTTCAAAAATTGAAGTGTTGAAATTTACATAAATTTGAAATAGAATTAAAAATGTTGTATATTTGCATGATAAGTTGAATGCGACAAAAATTAGCCCTGAAAAATATAGAGAAAGTATGGAAACTATATCAACACAAGCAGAACAGCAATTTGTTTCTACAGCTCAAATGTTAAGAAAAGAAGGAATTGAAAAAGGAATTAGAAAAACTGCATTGAAAATGATTGATAAAGGTTATTCAAATTCCGAGATTATTGAATTAACAACTTTGAGTGAAAAAGAAGTAAATATTCTTAGAGAATTGTAATAGTTTGAATAACTAAAAGCAATTCATATAGCTTAAAATTTCATGTCTAAGACTTCACACTCTGGCAGTCAGCATATCAGAACAAGATTAGCTGTTTTCTAAAAAATGTTAAACAATCTCAAAATTATCTCTGTCATTCAAAAATGGCATTTGCTTACGTGCTTTCATTAGGTCTTGAGCACTTATTTTTACATGCAAAACTGTTTCAATATCTGTAGCTTTTATTATAAATTTCCCGATAGGGCTTATTGCCATACTTTCACCTGTGTGATAAACATCGTTGAAATCATTTCCTATCCTGTTTACTGCAAGTAAAAACGATTGATTTTCAATGGCTCTTGCAAAAAGCAAACTCTCCCATTGCAAGGCTCTTCTTTGTGGCCAATTAGCTACAAGTACTATTAGGTTATAATCTTCTTTATTTCTTATCCAAACAGGAAATCTTAAATCGTAACAAATAAATGGAGCAACTTTCCAACCTTTAAAATCAACAATTAATTTTTTGTTACCAGCTTGATAATGGTTTTGTTCTCCGGCAAGAGTAAAAAGATGTCTTTTGTCATAAGTTTCATAAGTACCATCAGGTCTCATCCAAATTAACCTGTTGTAAAAATTATTGTTTTCGCTTATAATTATGCTACCGGTAATAACTGCATTCTTTTCTTTTGCATGTTTGCTCATCCATTGCATTGTGGCACCATCCATTTCTTCAGCATTTTTTTCGGGGTTCATGCTAAAGCCTGTAGTAAACATTTCAGGAATAACTATTAGGTCGGTTTTGTCAGGAATTTCATTTGCAAAAATTTTATCAAATTTTTCTAGATTAGCTTTTTTGTTTTCCCATACAAGGTCAAGTTGTACAAGTGCGGCATTTATATCTTGCATAATATTTCAATTGCTTTTTCTAATGTTTTTTCTTCTTTAGCAAAACAAAATCTTAGTATTTTTTCATCATCTTTTTTATGATAAAACGAAGAAACAGGAATTGAAGCAATTTTACTTTCTTTTGTAAGTCTTTTAGCAAAATCACGGTCATTCTCTTCAGTAATTTTACTATAATCAAGGCATTGAAAATAGGTGCCTGACGAAGGTATTATTTCAAATCTCGAGCTTTTTATTCCTTCCATAAAAAGATCTCTTTTCTTTTGATAAAAATCCCCTAACTCTAAATAATGTTTTTCGTTATCTAAAAAATCGGCATAAGCATATTGTAAAGGAGTAGGTGCTGCAAACATTAAAAACTGAAAAACTTTTTTAAATTCTTTTAATAATTTTTCAGGAGCAAGAACGTAGCCCATTTTCCAACCGGTTGTATGATAAACTTTTCCAAAAGAAGAAACAACAAAACTTTTATTAACTAATGAAGGAAAACGACAAATACTTTGATGCTCATAATTATCAAAAATTATGTGTTCATAAACCTCATCACTTAAAACTACAATATCCCTGTCATTAATAATTTTATCAAGTTTTAACAAGTCTTGAACGTTTAAAATACTCCCTGTAGGATTATGAGGAGTATTAATTATTATCATTTTTGTTTTGCTGTTAAGGAGTCTTTTTACTAATTCCCAATCAATTTTATATTCAGGAGGTTCCATTTTAACATATTTGGGAACTCCTTTATTCATCAATATTGCTGGCAAATATGAATCGTAAGCAGGTTCAAAAAGAATCACTTCATCCCCTTCCTTTACCACAGAAGAAATAGCTGTGTATAATGCTTGAGTAGCACCTGCTGTAATAACAATCTCAGTTTCAGGATTATATTTTGTTGAATAAAGCTTCTCTATTTTTTCTGCAATTTTTTCCTTTAAACCTATATAACCCGGCATTGGGGCATATTGGTTTCTCCCCTCCTTCATATATTTGTTAACCAACTCAATAAGTTCTGCGGGGCAATTAAAATCAGGAAATCCTTGAGAAAGGTTGATGGCATTTTCTTCTTTTGCCAAAGTTGACATTACTGCAAAAATGCTATCATTAAAACCTCTTAGTTTGGAATTTATCCTTCCGGAAAATTGTACCATAATATATTTTATATATTTAAAAAACCTCTTTTATACTTACGAATTTCTTTAATTTTTATTTTATTCTTTCATCTTAAATAATAATGTGCAAAATTAAAATAGCACTCATATATTCAAATTCTATACCTTATAAATGCAAAATCTTACATTAATATTTTTTTCCAAAAACTGAAATAGCTATATTTATTATTTAAAGTTAAAAATAAAAAAAAGCTAAGTTATATAATTTTTAGACAAAAAAAGCACATCACTACAAAAAAGATGATGTGCTTTCATTTTTTGAAAGAATATGAATTATGAGGACTTATACTAAACCACCATCAAGATACTGAAAATAAAACATTTCTTTTCGCCCTGTTTTTATTCAAAAAATTATTCCGTAGCCATAGCTATGCAAGAATTTTGTGAAGAAAAACAAAACAAAAATAATTTATTTTCTTAATCAGCATCTTAATAGCGGTTTAGTATTATATAAACTTCATACTTCTGCCAACAAAATCAGTCAGTTCTTTTCCTTTCAAAATATTCTTAGAAAGGCGAGCTAAATCATAAAGTTGTTTTGCAATTTGGGTTTTATCGTTCTTCTCTTTTGCATCAACAATCTTTTTTGCAAACTCATGATTTGTGTTAACAACAATATTATATGTTGTTGGCATATCACCCATTCCCATCATACCTCCGCCACCAAGTTTCGACATTTCACTGAAACGTCTCATAAATTCATCCTCAGTAATAACCACAGGAGGTTCATCAGGTGAAAGAGATTCTGTTTTTACAATAACTTTATCATTGTTTATTACCTCTTTATAGATTTCAGTAAGACTTTCCTGAGCTTTTTTCCCAAGTACAGATTCTTTCTTTTCATCTTTATTAATAAGTTGGTCAACAGAACTTGCGTCTATTCGTTTGATTTGAATATTTTCAAGTTTTTGCTCAAGTGTATTTATAAAGTGACTATCTATTACTTCGTTAAATTCTAAAACATTGTAATCTTTTTTCTTTGCTTGCTCTATGTATGAATACTGTTCTTCTTTATCGGATGTATAAAGCCAAATAGTTTTTTTATCTTTATCTTTTTGGTTTACTTCAGTTTTTTTCTTGTATTCATCAAAAGTAAAATAGTTGTCATCAACATCTTTAAAAAGGACAAATTTTTCAGCTTTTTCATAAAATTTTTCATCAGTAAGCATTCCATATTTTACAAAAACACCTATGTCATTCCATTTTTCATTATAATTTTTACGATCATCTTTAAACAACTTTTGTAATTTTTCAGAAACCTTTCTTATGATATAACTGCTTATTTTTTTTACATTTTTATCGGATTGCAAAGCACTTCTTGAAACATTCAAAGGAATATCCGGTGAGTCGATAACTCCATGAAGTAAAGTTAGAAACTCAGGAACAATATCATCAACAGTATCTGTTACATAAACCTGATTACTGTATAATTTTATTTTATTTTTCTGAAGCTCCATATTGCTACTTACTTTGGGAAAATATAAAATTCCTGTAAGCTTAAAAGGATAATCAACATTAAGGTGTATCCAAAATAAAGGAGGCTGGGACATTGGATATAACTCACTATAAAAGTTTTTATACTCTTCTTCTTTAATTTCTTTAGGTAACTTTGTCCATATCGGATTCGTATTATTAATTACACGTGGTTTTTCTACATCTTTTTCAATGTCTTTTCCGTCCTTGTCTTTTTTTCCTGTTTTTTCTTTTACTGTTTCAGTACCAAAAAAGATTTCAAAAGGCATGAATTTAGCATATTTCTCAAGCAATTCATTTATTTTAAACTCCTTAAGATATTCATTAGCATCATCTGAAATATGAAGTATTATTTCAGTTCCTCTAGTCTTTTTTTGTGATGCTGTTATTTTGTAATCAATACTTCCTGAGCAAGTCCATTTTGCAGCTTCTGTATCTTTTTTATAAGATTTAGTAATTATTTCTACTTTATCAGCAACCATAAAAACAGAATAAAAACCAAGTCCAAAATGTCCTATTAATTTATTTTTACCTTCTTTGTCCTCGTATTTTTTCAAAAACTCTCCAGCACTCGAAAAAGCAATTTTATTAATATATTCTTCAATTTCTTTTGCTGTCATTCCAATTCCATTGTCAATTACCGTCAATGTTTTTTGCTTTTCATCAAGTTTTATTTCAATTTTAGGTTTTCCTACCTCATCCTCATATTCACCTTTTGAAGCATATACATTTAATTTTTGGATTGCATCTGTAGCATTTGAAATCAATTCTCTTAAAAAAATTTCCTGATCAGTGTATAAAAACTTTTTTATCAACGGAAAAATATCTTGTGTCTCTACGCTAAGTTTACCTTGTTTCATAAATAAATTATTTTTTAAATTTTATTTTATCAATTAAATCACGCAGGATTTTACAACAAACATGCCGTCAGAAAATGATATGGCATTTTGGCAGATTTATATGCTGAACGGTCATAAACTGCATTTTGCTGTATTGTGTAAACGAATAATAATCAATACGTTAAACATAGTATCAAGATTCAAATCAAGACCAGCCGAAGTATAGATTTGCATTATCAAGTTAAACAGAAGTTTCGTTTTAATAACTAACTCAAGTTTCGCATAATAATTCTGTGTGCTAACATATTTATTATCTGACTGTTATATTATGTATTTTTTCTTAGTGCAACTTTGTGCCTTGGTGTCTTTGTGGCAAGATATTGATAATTAGCCA
>JAYEOP010000213.1 GCA_034723125.1 Bacteroidota bacterium
TGTGTTGTGCCGTGTCTGAGTTTGAAGTGTTGCCGTCTCCGAAATGCCAGGTTTTTAAACCGGCAGGATTTAGTGTATCCGATGGATTAAAAAAAGTGAAGCTGTTTTCGTTGAAGCATTGGGCTGTGTCGTTTATGTTTATTTTGGCTTTTGGTGATTCAAGAACAATCACATTTTTTGTTGCTGTGTCTGTGCATCCTTGATTTGATGTAGCAATTAGTTCTATTTCGAAAGTATCTGCTTTTTGATAAATATGATTTATGTTTGAATCTGTTGAAAATGTGCTGTCTCCAAAGTTCCATGCATAATTTAAACCTAACAGGTTTGGAAAACCTGTTAGGTTTTGAAAAATGAAATTGTTTTCATTAAAGCATTGAATTGGATTGTTTACTGAGAAATTTGCTTGAGGACTTGGATTTATATAAATATTTTTTGTGCCTGTATCAATGCAATGCGAATCATACTTAACAATTAGTGATACAAGAAATGTATCGGTATTTAAATAACTGTGATTTGTTGATTTGAGGTTTGAAGTTGTGCTATCTCCCAAATTCCAGGAATAGCTTGTAGAATCAGGATTATTTATTGTATCGGCAACAAAATAAAATAAATTTTCATTAAGGCATTGTGTTCTGTCATTTATTGTAAAATCAGTTGAAGGAAAATAAATATTTACATTTTTTGTTTTAATATTTTCACATCCGTAATCTGACAGAACTGATAATTTAACATTGAAATTTCCTTTTGATAAATAGCTGTGAGAAACCGTATCATTATAGGCAAAAGTAGAATCTCCGAAATCCCAGACCAAAGTATATGAACCTGCACTTATTGATGAACTATCAGTAAAAACAAAGTTATTGCCGCTTAAACATTGGACATTATCATTAATTGTAAAATTAGCTATTGGATAAGGACTAATTCTTATATCTCTGATAGTTGTATCGGATAAACCATTGTGATAAACAATAAGGGAAACATCATAAATTCCCGTATCGGTAAAAGTATGATAAGGAGCCCACGAAGTTGAAGTATCCCTTGAGCCTGATAAAGAATCATCAAAGCACCAGACTAAAGAATCTATATGCGAACTGTCTGAAAGGGAAAAGAACGTAGTATCTTCATAACAAGTACCATCTGCATTAAAAAACGGCATAAAAAAATAGCTTTGAATAAAAGATGGAAATCCGTATCTACAAGACGCTCCGCCTAATGATATTTTGTGAAATTTAAAATGACAGGCTGTATCTGCATTATTAGGGTCATTAATTACAGAGATATGATCTCTTCCGTGTTCCCCAACATAAATTTTACCATCAATAGCAACCTGTATATCACCGATATCTGGAGTAATAGTATTTCCATTAACAATCCCTTGTAAATATCCTATTACTTTTCCTGAATTGATAATTGCAGAATCTGAGCCTGCATTTAAATCGAATTGATATATTTCACTCGGCATTATACAACTTGAAATATATAATTTTGAGCCGTCAGGTGAAAATTCAACTGACCCAGCCAAAGAAATACTAGTAATTGACAGAGCATTTGATAAAACTCCTGTATTTGCATTGAAATCAAGTAAATCAATATAAGAAATAGTACTATTTGGATCATAAGTAATTGATGCAAGTTTTTTACTATCAGGTGATATTTTAAGATATCCATGACAAGTATTTGTAATTAATCCTGTATAACTATAAACAGGTGTATAACTTATTCCTGCAGAAGTCAATCTGAAAGACATATAGGCATTTGTTCCTAAATCATGTGTAATTATCCATAAAGAAGTATTATCAGAATGTTTAATAACAGTTATTGCATCTGTTGATTTTGGATATAATAAGTTGTTTTTTGAAATAACTTCTCCTAATCCATTTTGCAGTGTAATATCAATTATTGAAAATCTTATACCATAAGTTAAATCATGAACTGTGAATATATAATACAATGTATTGTTTCCGGGCATAGGAACTATTATTGATTGGGCACTTGTACGAGATAATAAACCTGTACCATTTGTCATAATAGAATGGTTTTTATTCCAGATACTTTGCATATTAGAATACATAAGAAGGTTGCCATTTACATCAGAAATTGTTGCACATGTATAACCACTTCCTATGCTACTTAAAAAAAAAGACGGTGTATCGTTCTTAAAGTTTAATCCGGCATTAAAACCAAAACACCAGTTTTCTGCTTCTCGTTGGGCATTTGACTTATTAGTACTGTGTAATAAAATCAATAAGAATAAAAACTTTATTAGATACTTTAATTTAATCATCGGGATTACATTTTCTTTCTGTATTTCATAAGTTTAAATAAAAGATAAGCTGCCATATAAAAAAATGACAGCTTATCATAATAAAAATTAATCCTTTTTAATTAATTTTCTTACAAGTTGTTTTTCGTTTCCGATACATAATTTTATAAAATAAATTCCTTGCTTCAAATCAGAAATATCAAGTATAATTGTATGTTCTCCTGAAGGTAATTTATTCAAGTTTTTATATAAAACCTGTTGCCCAAATGAATTAACTATTTCATATTTAATATCATTTATTTCATTTAGACTAAAAAATAAAAAAAATTCGTTTTGTGCAGGATTAGGATAAACAGATAGTTTACATTTAAAGTCAAAATTATCACCTATTGAAGTTAATTTATAGCTTGGTGTTGGATCTTCATACTCATAAGCCCCAATATCAATTCTCGCATAAACAGCAGATACTCTTGTTAAACGACTATGATCTTTTAAATCAAGAGCTTCACGCTCACTTGCTGTACCATTAGTGCCTACATCAATACAACGTGTACCATTATCACTTGAAATTCTGTAAGGATGATTTCCACTATTAACAAATTTAGGATCATCATTAATATTACCTGACCATGCTGTAATACCTTCAATGCAACAAGTAGTAAAATCGCTATGATTATAGTCAGGATTAGGATCAAGTTGGTTTGAAAAACCGTTTGCGTTATTAGAATAAATTATCGTATTTCTAAAATCAAGAGTACAATTTAAACTATCATAATAACATCCGCCACCATCTGAATCGGCATCATTATAGACAATTGTATTATTATATATTTCAGGGTCGGACTCATCAATAGCAAGTCCACCTCCGTAATCGGCATTATTGTTATTTAATAAATTATTATAAAATTCAACATTATCGGAGGAATTATCAAGAAAAACCGCTCCACCAGAATTATCAGCCGAATTATCATAAAATTTATTTAAACTGATTCGCATATCATCTGTATTGTTTAAATAAACCGCACCGCCATTTGAAGCTGTATTATCGTGAAATTCATTACTTTTTATTGATATGTTTGAGCCACCGTTTTTACAACAAATGGCACCTCCCCATGAAGATTCATTATCATCAAATTCACAATTTTCTATATCAACA
>JAYEOP010000214.1 GCA_034723125.1 Bacteroidota bacterium
TAGGGAGTGAGATTAAGAAAACAAGACCTTGTGTAATCATTTCACCCAATGAGATGAATAAATATCTTAGAACAATTATTGTCGCACCAATGACCACAAAGTCGAGAAAATACCCAACAAGAATTGAAGTAAAACATGACAGAAAAATAGCTTGGATTGTAATTGATCAAATCCGGACAATTGACAAGCAACGCATAATCAGGGCATTAGGAAGATTGTCAAAACTTGAAATAAAAGAAGTGAAGTCAATAATGAAAGAAACATTTATTGATTAAAAAAGAAATCCAGAAGACTATTCATAATAATGAATGGTGGTTTTCGGTCGTAGATATTTGTGCTGTATTAACTGACAGCCGTGATGCTGGAGCGTATTGGAGGAAGTTGAAACAACTATGGCGAAATAAAGAAAAGCTACTTTAATCTAAATTTTATATACTTAATTGTTTCTCCTTTTTCCCTATGTATTTTTTCAAAATATGTTGTGATGGAGTTGTATTCATTAAGAATTGAAGAATTGTAAAGATTATCGGTATATTCAATTATTTCATGTTTTTCTTCTTGCAGAGTTTTTAATCCAAATTTATATAGGTCGGTATCATCTGTTTTGAAATTAATAATTCCGTTTTTTATAAGAATGTCTTTGTAATAATTTAGATAAAGTGAGGATACTAATCTTCTTCTCCATTTACTCGGTCGGGGAAATGGATCGGGAAAAGGAATCCAAATTTCAGCTATCTCATTTTTGTCAAAAATTTCCGTGATGTTTTGAATTAAAATTCTAACAAATGCTACATTTTGAAGTTTGGCAATTATTGCATCTTTTGCTCCACGCCATAATCTTACACCTTTAATATCAACTCCTATAAAGTTTTTGTCAGGAAATCTTTTTGCAAGTTCATTTGTGTATTCTCCTTTACCACAGCCAAGTTCAAGAATTATAGAATTATTATTTTTAAAATAATCACTATTCCACTTAGCCTTCATTTCATTTGGGCTTTCAAAAGCATTATCAAATGTAGCTAATTCATTAAACTTTATTTTCTTCTGTCTTGTCATTTTAAGAAGTTTTGAGTTTTTACTACACATTCTTTCATTTAATTATGCCCACATAATCATATTTAACTAAAAACTAATTAATCACAAAGTGCTTTCTTTACTTTTAGTTTAGCACTAATTTTCGGTGTTCCTCCTTTGTAATGTAAATTATATGATAGTGGAGAATCTTGAACAGCAAAAACTCCTTTTAATGTGTTTTTCAAATGTTTAGTTTTATAACCTACAAAACTATATTTGCCATAATGTGGCAGTTTTCTGTGAATATTTTCTAATGCGTATTGGTCAGTTGTTGAAACAAAAACAAAAGATTGTGATTCATCTTTTGGGTTTGGATAAGTATAAACAAAGGTACCGCTCTTTTCTACATCTTTCATTTTTTTCTTTGTTTCTTCGGGCAGTAATTTTATCATGTCATCTAATGTTTTATTATAAACAGCAAATGAATTTTCAATTCCTAAAATCCAAACTGTTCCTTCTTTTGGAGTGTCGCCAATATTTCCATCATTAATTACCTTAACTTTTTTTCCTTGTTCTTTTAAAAATTTTGAAAAACTTTTTGAAAATTCCAAATATTCGTAATACATATTTGATTTACGTGGAAAAACAATTACATGACTTTCTTTGCCAAGAACAGTAGAAATTATTGTGGGAACCTCTTTGTTGTCAAGTCTTCTAAAAACATCAAACTGAGGGTCAATTTCAATTTTTAAAGGACGTGTTTCGCAACTTATTTCAAAATTCTGCATTTTTTCAGTCATGTGAATTTTCTTAAGTACTACTCCTTTTTCATCATAAATCGCAACAGGAATTTTTATGTCAAAAACAGAAGCATCCTGAGTTTGTGTTAAAACAAATGATAATTTGTATTCATCGGGTTTAGTAACCCTTACGGTTGATAATTCTAAAAAAGGTGCTCCCGTTCTGTTTACCCATTGATCAAAAAAACCTTTAAGGGCTTTGCCTGTAATTTTTTCAAAACTTTTTCTAATATCGTCATAAGAGGCAAAAGTAAACTTATTGTTTTCATAAAAATCCGAAAAAACTTTTAAAAACACTTCATCACCAAATTCCACTCTAAGCATGTGAAACATCATCATTGATTTACCATAGCCAACAGCCTCTTGAGCAGAACTATGCCTTGACCTAAATTCATTAAGCGGAAAATCATTGTCTTCGTTTACATAATTAGTATATTTTTGTAAAGTTTCTCTTCTGTATTTTGCTCCTTCACCTTTTCGCTCTTTCATCAAATGGTCAGCCATATAAACTGTAATTCCTTCACACCAGTTTCCTTTTTCATAATCGACATAAACGGAATTTCCCCACCAATTGTGAAGAAGCTCATGCGGATAGGAAGAGTACAATATCCAAGGGAAGCGAATAACTTTTTTTCCAAGTAGAGTAAAAGATGGCATTCCATAGCCTGTTTCCCAAAAGTTTTCAATTAAAGCAAACTTTTTATAAGGAAAAGCACCTATCATTTTTTCGTAGCTTTTCATGTAATCAAAAGTTACATTTAAATATTTTTCAGCAAGCTCTTGTTCAGGTTTAATCAAAAATACTTGTGCTGTTACACCTCCTGCTCGCTTTTGATATTCCGTCCATTTTCCTCCTATCAAATAAATTTCTCCCATAGGATAGGGACAATTATAAGTTACAGTTCTTTTGTCAGCTTTAATTTTATTTACAACTCTTTCTCCCTGTGATACAACCTTCCATTTATGATTGATTTTTGTTTCTATTTCGAAGGTAAAAAGATTTGTATCAAAATCAGCTATCCACTTTGTTGAACCTGCAAGGTAAACACCGTTGTCGGAAATAATTCCTTTGGTTTCACCAAAACCACGAGCATATTCTTTGCTTTTAACTATTTCTCCCGAAATATTTCCTTTATATTTTATAGGAATTACATTAAGCGTTGAATCCATAAAAATCACTTTGAATTTTTGTTCATCGCTTTTGTTACAATCAACATTGTCAATTATAACATCTGTACTTAATGTTTGAACACTAAAATTTTTATTGATTGTGAAAAATATTTGTTTACCGCTTTTTAACAGAGTATCAGCTATTTTTATGCTGTCAATTACATCAATTGATTTATTTTCAATTGAAAGCTCAACATAGAGCTTGTGATGAATATTTTGTGCAAACAAAGTGTTAACAATAAAAAAAAGAAGTAAGAATAATAATTTTGCTTTTAATTTCATAATTAGTTGTTTTTATTTTTGGTTCTATGTCAAATACTGTGGGTAATCAAATTTGCCACAGACTTCGTCTGTCGAAGACATGCAAAAAGTAAAGACTACGTCTGTCAAAGACAGATTCACAGATTACAAAATTACTCTTTTTG
>JAYEOP010000215.1 GCA_034723125.1 Bacteroidota bacterium
TTTCTGCAGCGATCCAACTTCACCTATTTTGAATGAATCATCTGCTTCATCGAACTTGAATTCGTAGTCTGTAGCTGTTCCTCTATCTATTTGGATACCAGCACTTCCTGCAGTTACTCCTGCACCTACTTCTCCATCATTCAGTATTACTATATTATCTGTTGTAGTTACTTCTGTATTAACTGTAGTAGTTGTTCCATTTACTGTGAAGTTTCCATTTACTGTTAGATCACTACTAATCGTTCCACCAGTCTTATCTAGTTTTAAATCCAACTTTGTATCGGCAGCATCTCTTACTTCGACTATTGCTGTCTGTACATCTGTAGCTAGTATGTCTCCATCTGCTACGAAGCTTATGGCACTAGCATCATGTGCATCTACTGTATCTGCTAAGTGATCATCTATCTCACTATGTACCTCGTTGATGCTTGCTGTTAAGTCTGTAGCTGCCGTTGATAATGCCATCGATCCAATGTCTGATTCATGTTCATTTATTGCATCTGACAGACTTGTGGCAGTTGTAGACAATATTGCACTACCTTGTTTAGTCTCTATCGCATCCAGATCTACCGCTTGTGTTATACTTATATGGCTAACTTTTGTTTTTTCAGCATCATTATATTCATTTGTATCTGGCTCAGCCTCATATAGTGCTTTTATGTCAGCACCGTTTAGTGTACTACTAACTGAAGCATACACTGTCCCAGTCCATCTGTAGCTGCTTGTGTCACCATTACTTGTTTCATCCGCTACAACTACATATATCTTTCCAGTTTCACCTGTTATAGGTAATTCAGCATATGTTGCAACTTCTAGTACATCATCCACGTAACTTGGTAGTTGATTGGGTGGAATAGTTCCAGCAGAGTCCAATGTTGCTATACCGTCAGCTACACCCTCTTTTGCTACCAACTCGTTTATTGCTGTTGGTAATGTTGTTGCTACTGTACTAAGTACTTCGTCCTTGTCTACAAATGCTAGGTCTGCGTCTGTGTATTTATTTTCACCTTCAGCGGACCCACTTAAGTACCTCATATACTCTTTGCTAACTGGATTCCACCTATACCCGTGAGTTTCACCAACTGGGTCTTGTGTTTCATCTTCGATAACAACGTATGTTGTTCCTGTTACACCTTCAACAGGTAGGTTAGCATAGTTCATTACTCTTCTTAACAATATGTTTACAGTTTCTTTTGTGAACATTACGTCTTCATGCCAAGCCTCTACTCTATCGTGGTCTACTCTAACATTATCTTTGAATGCAATTATATCGTCTTTATCAATTGCTACTTGATCCGCTGCCAATGTAACTTGAGCCAAGTCACTAGCTGTAGCATTTTTATTATCCAGTGAGCTACTAGCGTATCCTGCTGCGTCGGCAACAGATGTATGAACTTGGCTTGCAACTGCTTGTACATCAGCTATTTTTATATCATGGTTGTCGTTATATTCTAATACCTTATCTGCTGCATGAGCATCAATTTCTGCTTTCTTTGTATCTGTAACTCCAGCTATTTCAATAATCTTTGCAGGAACAGTAACATCCGTAAAGTCAGTTATTGAACTATTTACTGCGGCTACACTCACATTTGTAGTAACAACTCCATCAACAATTGTGTTTAAGTTCGCTATGTCTACTACTGGATCAACATCAACCTGGTATTTAAGTATACCGTTAGATACCGTTAATGCTACCGTTGGTGTTTGACCATCTATTCCGTCTTTACCCGATGGGATTTGGATTCGTATAACTGATCCGTCTAGCGTTGCACTAGCGGGGTCACTTGACCCTACGCTTGTAGCGCTTGCAGTCAATCCGTCTATCTTTGATAGGGCAGCAGTGATTTCTTCATCACTTGACCTAGCGTCAACCATTCCATTATATACTTCTACTATCTTTCCGTATATACTATTTGGATCATCCTCTGGATTAATTGCATCGTTTGGGTCTCCTGCTATGTTCTTCATTAAGTCGATAAACGTATTATTGTTTGGGTTACTCTCTATAGTTTTTAACCCACTAAGTATTTCTGATAGTTCTGCCATTAGTTATCTCCGCATATTGTTGAATGTTCTGAACCAGCAAGTTCATCAACTAACCAGTTATTTAGTGCTATTAGCACATCTTTTTCACCTGTTACAGACACATAGTCATCATCAACTGATCCAGCTACTATAGTGTTATCTGCTAAGTAGTTTTGCCATTCTATGAATTGTATTAGTAAATCTGCTTCAGTAGTGCTTAGAGCTGTCAGACATGATGTTGTAAGTGTGTTTATCATCTCTCTAGTGAAGTGCTCATTGAATATAAATGTATCACCATTAAGTGTCTTAACTGTCTCGTATGGTCTATGCGCATTGAATATCTCTTTAACATCACTTATTGCACTATCCATTGTAATGTCATCTAGGTTAGGAATTAAATCAAACATTGATCTCTCCTGTATCGCCTAGTTCTACTACTGTATACTTTCCAGCGGTTACTTGCTTCTGCATGTACTCTCTGACTTTACTTTCGTACTGTATTACTATCTTCTTGGCTTCGGCTTTATGGTAGTTTTTGTTTGCTATTTCTTTGGCTATATATCCAGCCATTAGTCTACCTACTGCAGGAACTAACTCTTTGTCTATATCCAATACGTCTTCATCTTCTTCTGGTAGTTTTGGCATTCTTACAAACGAATTACCTACACCAGATCTAACTATCTCTTCACCTTTATTTGCGGTAAGCAATTTTAGTGCTGTACAGTCATTTGCTATCTCTAGGTAAGCTGTTTCTAACGCTATAATTAGCACATCTGGATCTTTTGGAGCTGGATTGTCTCCCATCAAGAACAATTTGAGCATATTTTGTAACTTTATATATGTCATAGCTATACCTTTTATATTTTTAACAAGTATAGCTAAACTAATCTTTATATATTCTTATGCGTATCCCGCAGATGCACTTATTATTTTATGGCTACTATCGTCATCATCCCAGAATGGGTCATAACCTATGTCACCTTTTGACTTTCCACTACTGGTTGGTACCGCTGCTGTAGGTAGTATGTAGTCTATCTCACCCAACATCGATACTAAATCTGGTCCATCATCTGCCCTAGTGAATGCCTCGTGTGTTGCACCTTTTACTTGACTTATAAACTCTTGCATATCAGGTGTATCTCTCAAGTGTTCTGGTAGCCATATCTTTCTCTGTAGGAATCTTGGACTAATTATTTTGAATCTCTCATGCTTCTTTACCCCACTAGCTCTGTTAAGTATACCTTTACGAGTTGCTGGTGCTCCAATTTGCTTCGCAAATGAATACCACACACCTCTTTTAGCCATAAGTGTTTCTAACCCATGTATATGAGCCTGTTGGTTTCCATCTATCTCAACACCTAGTTCTATGAACTTTCCCTTTC
>JAYEOP010000216.1 GCA_034723125.1 Bacteroidota bacterium
TGGTTTTCCAAATCTCTTTTCTGTATTAATTTCTATATATTCGTTAAATCGTATCATATTGCAAAGGTAATTAATTATTTTCGATGTGATATTTTGTTTTTTTTAGTATAAAGCCTAACGGCAGTCTATCTAATAACCCTAACCACCGATTAAATTTTTGTCAAATATAAAGCTATTTCTGCTTTGCTCAAAAAATAATTTGCTTTTTTTAGGTTACGTTTTTTTTAATTGCTTCTTTTAGTGATGTTGGAAAAATATATGACTGTCTTCTGTCTTTTCCTTGTATAAATTTCATAGTATAAAAATAGAAATTATTCCTTTGGTGGCAAATTATTTTTATCTACAAATTGTTAATTTTTTTAGACAGACTGACGGATGGGGCTATGAAAATGTAGGCGATTGCGAAGTACAAATTTTCAACTTACTTTGGTTTCGCCCGCCTGTCGAACCTTGGCAGGCAGGCTCAACAATGCACATAAAAACCATAGGTGGCCATGCACTATGGGTTTTTATATGCTTAGGTGTTATGTGCTTTTTCCAATTCTTACTGTCAAATTGTTTCAAGTTCTAATTGATATTCTTTCAATGTTCGTAAATATTCAATTTGTTTTTCATTTAAACCCGTAAGTTTAATGATTTCTTTATTCGTGTAATTTTCCTGTATCATTGAAAATGCAACCTTTCTTATTCCTTTTTCAATTCCGCTTGTTTCTAATCTCATTGCCGTTGAAACAAATTTCTTTTCTGCTTTTTGTGATATTGTTTTCATGTTTTCTGCATATTTTTTGGCATCAATTCCTGTTGCATAGAGCAAATATGCTACTATGGTCTCAAAAAATTGCTCGCCTCGTTCGGTTTGTAATAATTGATTTAAATTAGCAAATATTTTATTGGTTTCTTGTAATATTTTTTGTTCATTAAAGATGTTTTTCATTACAAGTATGCCAATTTGCAATTGCAAACTTTCAAAAAGATTTATAATCTCTTCGTTTGTAAATTTCGATGTATCAATTAATTGATAGTCAAATTTTGGGATAAAGTTTTGCAATGTGTCATCCAATCCTTTAAAATAAGTATCAAAGGGTTTGTTTGTCCACTTACTTTTTCCGTGATAAAAAATTATCGGTATAATTAGGGTTAATTCTTGGTTTTGTTTGATTTGTATTTCCCAAACTTTCAGCATATACCCAAGTAGTTGAAAATGAGGAAATTTTTCAGGGTTACTTTTGTGCTCAAAAAGTAGTGATATTTTTATGTCAGTATTATTTCCGTATTTGCAATTATAGACTAAATCAGAATAAGTTGTTCGAAGCTTGCTGTCCACATATTCGGTTTGGTCAAGTTCTAATGTTTCTAATTGTAAATTTTTAGTAATTTCAGTCGGGAAAGTTTTTGTTACAAATTCTTTTATCTCATTTTTTTCCGAAAACAAGTTTTTAAAAAATCTGTCGTATGATTGTATTATTTTTTTATCCATTTTTCCTTTGTTAGATATCTGATACAAAGATACGACAAAATGAATTGTAAATCAATTTTTCAAGGTTTTAGTTTTATCGGTATAGCTTCTGTCTAATTGTACATAACGGCAGTCTGTCTAATAACCCTAACCACCGATTATTTTTTTGTCAAATATAAAGCTATTTTTGTTTTGCTCAAAAATTATTTGATTTTTTTAGTTTGTGTCTTTCTAATTGCTTCTTTTAGTGATGTTGGAAAAATATATGCCTGTCTTCTGTCTTTTCCTTGTATAGGGAGGTTCTATAAATTTCATTTATAAAAATAGAAATTATTCCTTTGGTGGCAAATTATTTTTATCTACAAATTGTTGATTTTTTTAGACAGTCTGACGGCTGAGGCTATGAATAGTTGCCGATTTCGAAGCATTAATCTTTCAATTTACGATGAACTTAATACGAGCTACGATGCTTGAATTTATAACTGTCTCGGCAATTATTTATTAGCCTTTGTTATGGGCTTTTTTTCTTTTCTTTTGAGTTCTTTTAAGCGTTTTTTTAAGTATGCTTTTTGTTCTTCAAAACTCATATCAATTATATCCAAGCTAAATTTGTCGCGAATTTCACGCATTAATTTAACTACACCAGGTTTATTTATTGTTTCTTCCATAATCAAATATTTCTTTTGGTGTTCTTATTTCTATCATTTTATACCCTTCTCGAATATTTATTGAGTTATATCCACGAATTCGTTCTAAATTTACAATGTGTTTAAAGTTCCAACTTGCCAAAACGTCAACGATGTTGATTGTTGCTAGGGCGATATGTTGACAATCTGCAAGACTTGTTTTCCCCACAACTTTTTCTTCAATATATTTTTCCGCTAAATTTTTAACTTCAATTGTCAATTCAACTTTATTTAAGTTTTGTAAACTTTCATAAAATTCAATAATAAATTCAGGTGCCCTATAAATTTCTAATTCAAGAGTTTCTGACACAACTATCTCTACTTTGTTTGAAATTAATTTTTCAAAGAATGGAATTGTATCACGGCTAAATTCAGTATCAAAATATCCGCCAAATACAGAAGTGTCTATATATATTCGCTTAATCATAATGTAAAATTACTATTTAATTTATTAAACTTCATATATTGAAGTTTTTTTATGCAAAGTTTTTTCAACTTGTACAAATGTTAGTGTTCTGTTAAATTGCCCATAACATTTGAATAAACGGAACTTCCGTTTATTTCCATTATGTTCAGATACACTCAAAAACCTATAATTCCATATCATCCAATGGATTAACGATGTCGTCTGCCTGTGCGTAACACGCAGACAGGTCAAGCCCTTTGCTAGTAATATGAGCGTAAATCTTTGTTGCTTTACTTGATTCATGTTCTAATAAAATTGAATGTATCTTAAATCCATTTGCAAATGTAATATTTTTTTTAATAGCAAGCTATTTTTGTTTTTTTTTCAACCTCAGTATATTATTTCTGATATCATAAATTTATTTCCTCATTGTCAGTAGTCTATCGCTTAGCTATGTCTTGGGTTCTACGGAAATTTAGGAAATTTTGAAAAATCAGGGTTTCGTTTTTCAAGGAAAGCATTTTTACCTTCTTTTGCTTCATCAGAAAGATAATAAAGTAATGTAGCATTTCCTGCAAGTTCTTGAATACCTGCTTGTCCGTCAAGCTCTGCATTAAAAGCAGATTTTAAAAGACGAATTGCCAGAGGACTTTTCCTTTGTATTTTTTTACACCATTCTACTGTTGTTTTTTCCAAATCTTCAAGAGGAACAACTTTATTTATCAAACCCATATCAAGTGCTTCTTCGGCATTGTACTGATCACATAAAAACCAAATTTCCCTTGCTTTTTTTTGTCCTACTATTCGTGCAAGATACGAAGCACCAAATCCACCGTCAAAGCTAC
>JAYEOP010000217.1 GCA_034723125.1 Bacteroidota bacterium
TGCCCATCGGTCAGCCGATTCCGGATTTCGTGGATATCGGCACATTGAGTTTTGAGCATCCGGATCTGGAACATAGAAAAACAAAGATAGATTTTTTTTTAAATAAAAAAGATATTTATTAAATATGAATAATTAAGTATTAAAAAATAATAAAAAAACCTATCCTATAAAAATAATTTTTAAGGATAGGTTTGTAAATAATCTAACTAATTTCAAATAGTATAATTTAGTGATATCCTACACCACCTGAAATAGAACCTAAAATGGCAGAACAAGCAACTCCAATCCAGAATGAGATTTTGGAATCACTGTCTTCGTCATCATCAAGAATTACTAAGAAAAATCCAACAGGGCAACATAAAAGTCCCCATGCAAATGCTCCCCATTTCATATCACCTATGCCAAATGCCATATTTAATGGTGAAGGACAACTTAGGTTTAATGAAGAAACAAGTTGCGGTTGCTGAATGCTTAATTCTGTATAGGTTGTGCTTTCATTTTGTAAAACGTAGTTTTCAAGTACAACTAATTCAGAGAATTCATTTTGCATTGCGGATTCATCATAAGAAAAAAGTTCTGCATTTGAAGAAAAAACTGAATTTGAAAATAAAAATAAACCCAGTAAAAGAAAGAGAATGTTTTTTTTCATAGTTTTTTTAATTTTGTTTAATAAAATAGAAAAACAAAGATATACTTTTTTTAAAAATAAAGAAGATATTTATTATTTATTTAGTATCTCTTAGAAAACTATCTATTTTTATAAAATGAATTATTTTTGATGAGATTTTTACTTTTTGGAAATGAACTGATGTCTTTGCATCAGTGATTTGAGAAAAATAGAAATATCGCAAAAAGAAACATTTTTAATTTTGTAGAGTTTTCTAAGAGACACTATTTAATAGGAATATATAGCAAGTTACATACAAAGCTATCAATGATACATTTAAGCACAACTTGGTATTAGCTTATCAGTTCAAATTAAGATTTATTCAATAAAATATTTGTAATTAAATTTGTATAATGTTTAACAATATCATATCTTTGTATTGTTTTAAAACCATATTACAATACATGTTTTAGTTGATAAACTGAGTTGTAAAAAAAATATTTTCAATTTCATATATCGGAAAATTTTCGCTAAATTGTAATTAAAGCATTTAAATCTTGAAGAAACAGCAAGAAAATAAAGTAAAATATTTGGGGATTGCAATTGAAAAAAGCACTAATCCTATTTTTTGGATAAATCCTGATTCAAATATTATTAATGTGAATGATAAAGCTTGTTTACATTTAGGTTATTCATCAAAAGATGAATTGATAAATTTAAAGATTGACGATATTAGCTTGAGACATCATAAAAATAATTTTAATGATTTATGGAAAGAAATTAAAAATAGAAAAACATACACATTTGAAACTAAGCATAAAACTAAGGATGGAGATATTATTCCAGTAACTATTCAAGCAAATTTTATAGAATTTAAGGGAGAGGAAATTGTAAGTTGTTTAGTAAAAGATCTTAAAAAAGAAGACTTAGTTGATAAAAAAGAAATTGATTCTCCTAAATTTAATTCACCCACTCTTGATGTTATTGCTGAACCATTATATGTTGTTGATAAAGAATTTAAAATTATTAAGAGCAACAAAGCGACAATAAAGCTATTTAAAAGTTATGAAGTAAGTAGTAAGTTGTCGTTAAAAGAGATTGAAAATAGATTGTTCAGTGAATTAGATGATTTAAAGAAAGTTGTAGAATTAAAAAAATCAATAAAAATTAAAAAGTATTTTGAGTTTATTGATAAATGGTTTGATATTGGGGCTTATCCAATTATTGATAAAAATGAGAATTTAAATTTTGTAGTGATTTATTTTTATGATATTTCTGATAATAAGAAAACAGAAATTGCCCTTGTTGAAAGTGAATTGCGATATAGAACAGCAGTTGAAAAAAGTCATGATGCTATAGTTATTTTTTGGAAAAATAAAGTATTTTATCATAACAGTAAAGCATTAGATATTACAGGATATTCGGAAGAAGATGCAAGAAAAGTAAACATAATTGATATTATTCATCCTGAAGATAGAGCAAAAATTAAAGATATTTGGAAAAGAAGAGAAGAAGGTAAATATGTAGAAAAGCTTACAAATTTTAGAATATTGACTAAGTCAGGAGAACTAAAATATATTGAGACTAATGGTGATGTAGTAAGTTATCAGGGTAAAAAAGCAGTTTTGATTTCAGCAAGAGATATTACAAATAGAGTTTTATTAGAAAAAGAAAAAAGCTTATCACATGCAGCAATTGATAATGTAGGTGAAGCAATTTATCTTTTAAACAAGGATGCTTATGTTTGTAGGTCAAATGATTTTTGTTGTGGGTTATGGGGAATTTCAAGAGAAGAGTTGACAAAAACTAAGATATTTAAAATCAATAAAAAATTAAATAAAAAAAATTGGTTGGCATTTTGGGAAAGCATGATGCTCAAAAAAGAAACTGTGAATGAAGCAATTCATACTATAAGTGGTAATAAAAAAGTACAGGTTGAAGTAAAATACAATTTATTTGAATTTGATAATATTAAATATATTCTTGCTATTGCCAGTGATATTACAGAAAGGAAAAAAAGCGAACAAAGAATAACTAAGCAACTTTTGGAAATTAAGAGGCTTAAAGATAGACTTGAAACTGAAAATCTATATTTAAAAGATGAAATAAAACTTAATCATAACTTTAATGAGATTATAACTAAAGATAATAAATTAAAAAAAATACTACAAAATGTTGAGAAAGTTGCAAGTACAGACTCGTCAGTTTTGATTTTAGGGGAAACGGGTACAGGAAAAGAATTACTTGCAAGAGCAATTCATGATATTAGCAAAAGAAGAAATAAATCTTTAATAAAAATAAATTGTGCAGCTTTACCTGCAAATTTACTTGAAAGTGAACTTTTTGGATATGAGAAAGGTGCGTTTACAGGAGCATTGAGTAAAAGAATAGGGCGATTTGAAATTGCTGATAAAGGCACTATATTTTTAGATGAAATTGGTGAATTACCCATGGAATTACAACCCAAATTATTGAGAGTTTTGCAGGATGGAGAATTTGAAAGACTTGGGAGTTCCAAAACAATTAAAGTTAATGTTAGAATAATTTCTGCATCAAATAGAGATTTGAAAAAAGAAATTTCAGAAAAAAAATTCAGACCAGATTTATATTACAGGTTAAATGTTTTTCCAATTTATAACCCGCCTTTAAGAGATAGAAAAAATGATATTCCATTACTTGTGAATTATTTTGTAAATAAGTTTTCTAAAATACATGGAAAACAAATTTATAGAATTAC
>JAYEOP010000218.1 GCA_034723125.1 Bacteroidota bacterium
TTTTGATTAATATATTTCTGATTTTCACAACATTATCCTTTGCACAAGATTTATACGATATTAATAAAATAAGAAATATAAAGCTTGATTTTTATAATTCTAATTGGGATGCTATTTTAGATACATTTCAGAAATATAATAGTGATAAGCGTGTTTTGGCAGACCTTACAATTGACGGAATTAAATACGATAGTGTAGGAGTGAGGTTTAAGGGAAATAGTTCTTACAGAGATAAGAATAATAAGAATCCTTTTAATATTGATATTAATTTTGTTAAAGACCAAAATGTTTACGGTTACAAAAAACTCAAGCTCTCAAATATGTTTAAAGACCCAAGCGGAGTTAGGGAGGTTTTATCTTATGAAATATTAAGAAACTATATGCCTGCCCCAAAATCAAATTTTGTGATGCTATATATTAATGGGAAAGTTCACGGACTTTATACTAATGTTGAATCAATAAGTAATGATTTCTTAGAAAAACACTTTGGCTCAAATGATAATCCGTTTTTTAAGTGCGACCCTATTACAATTACAGCTACTCCTGCACCGCCACCTCATGGCTGTAAACATGTTCAAGGGATTTCTTCATCACTTATCGACATGGGACCTGATACTTTCTGCTACGAACAATCTTATGAAATAAAATCAGACTATGGATGGACAGATTTAATGAATTTAGTTCTGGATTTAAACGGTAATATTTCAAACATCAAAAATGTCCTTAATGTTGATATGGTACTTTGGATGAATGCTTTTAACAATGTTTTTATTAATCTTGATAGTTATCTTGGTTCAGGTCATAATTACTATCTTTACGAAAATGATAATAAAATATTTAATACTATCTGCTGGGATTTGAATATGTGTTTTGGTTCTTTCACAAGAATTGATAGTGGGAGACATTTGAATATAGTTCAAATGATATCAATGCCTCCTGATTTTGCATTCTATAATGCAAATCGTCCTTTGGTAAATAAACTAATGGCGGTACCTGAATACAGAAGGAGATATTATGCACATTTTAAAACTATTTACACGGAATTTTTACAAAATGATAAAATGCAGGATAGAGCGGTTGTATTGCACTCTATGATTGATTCTTTTGTAACTATTGATAGCAATTATTTTTACAGTTATTATGATTTTTTAAGAAATATAAATCAGAATGTAGGATACGGACCACAAACAACGGTAGGAGTAAATTTATTAATGGATAATCGTAGTGGTTTTCTTAGTTTCCATTCCCAATTAAAAAAAACACAAGCAGAAATTACCGATATATCTCAATCTGTTGAATTTCCAATGGAAAATGAAGACGTTTGGATAAGTGCAAAAATATCAAATTCAACTCAGGCATTTTTATATTATCGTTCAGATTTATTTGTTCCTTTTAATAAAATTCAGATGTTTGACGATGGAAATCACCATGATGGAAATGCAAGTGATGGTATTTATGGAGTACAGATACCCGGATTTAATATGGCTACTAATGTAAATTATTATATTTATGCAGAAAATTTGATAACTAATACGGCAAAATTATCTCCTGAAAGAGCTGAATTTGAATACTACTCTTACATTGTTGGAAATCAATCTTCTACTTCAGATATTGTAATAAATGAATTGATGGCTTCAAATAATATTACTGTTGCTGACCAAAACAATGAATATGACGATTGGGTTGAAATTTATAATAATTCTTCAAATAATATTTCATTAAAAGGAATGGGACTTACTGATGATGAAAATGATATTTTTCAATTTGTTTTTCCCGATACTTTTATTGCTGCTCATGGTTTTATTATTGTTTGGATTGATGATGATGAAGAACAACAAGGCTTACATACAAATTTTAAATTATCAAAAGCAGGAGAGAAACTTATTTTATCAGATTCACAAGCTAAATTAATTGATCAGGTAATTTTTAATAATCAAACCACAGATATTTCTTTTGGCAGATATCCAAACGCTACAGGTAATTTTGAATTTATGCCACCGACATTTAATGCAAGTAATATTAGTTATTCAGATGTTTATGAGGCTTTTAAAGATAATAATGTTAGCATAAAAGTATATCCGAATCCAACAAATGGATTTTTAACTATTGAAGCAGAAAAGCTATTTGTTGAAATATTTGATGTTAATGGAAAAATAATTTTTAAATCCGATAAAGTACTATCATCAATTTGTAAAGTTGATTTACAAGGAAAGAAAGATGGATTGTATTTCGTTAGATTTTATAATAATGATTTTGTAAAAGTGAAAAAAATTATTTTGCGTAAATGATTGAATATGGTGGTTTTTAAATCACAAATTGCTTTTTGAAAAACCAAATATTACCAAATAAAAAAAAATATTATATTTGCGAAAGTATTTAATATACATTCAAAATTTATTAGGGCATGAAAATATTAAAACTACAGAAATTCACACACATATTACTAGCAAAAGGCTTTGTAGTATTGCTAATACAATGGATAATAGGGACTTATAGGTTTATAAGTATATCTGCACATAATGGAAATAAACGGAACTTCCGTTTATACTAATGTTGTGCGGCATACAAGAAAAGAGCCAACGCTCGGTCAAGCACATTTGGTTTTTGCCAACGCTAAAACCCAACGCTGAAAAACCAAAAGAGCTTGCCCTTTCCCAACCCACGACAAGACAATGAATATTTACACTGATATACAGTGAACTTTTACTATCTTTGACACCGAATAAACAAAACTTGGGTTTCAAATGAACCGAATAAAAGAAGTTTTAAAGGACAAAGGAATTTCGCAGACTTGGCTCGCCAAACAAACGGGAAAAAGTTACAACACGATTAACGAATATGCTCGTAACGTGAGACAACCGAGTTTGGAAGACTTGTACAAAATTTCGGAAATCTTAAACGTGAAAGTCAAAGATTTAATAACAGAAAGAACAGAATTAAAATAATGGCAGAAAAAAAATCACCAAAAGACGGATATATTTTTGATTTTATATCAGGTCAAGAAATAAAAGCAACTCCTGAAGAAATTGATGCAGTTCAGCCTTTTTCCAAAAGACTATTTGACGAATACGAATACGACAAGGAATTATTGCAAACTCGACCTCAATATACAGTTAGGAAAACTCCATCTGATGAAGTCAAGACATTCCCAATAGATATTGGCGTGTTTAAATCTAATGGACGTACTGAATCTGAACTTGTTGGAATAATTGAATGTAAAAAGAAAACAAGAAAAGATGGTTTAGAGCAACTCAAACTATATATGGATATGTGTAGTTCCGTTGAATGGGGAGTCTGGTTTAATGGCGAAGAACAAATCAATTTACGAAAAGTTAAAAAAGA
>JAYEOP010000219.1 GCA_034723125.1 Bacteroidota bacterium
TTAGAGTACTTAAAGTGCCTAAAGTACTTAGAGTTATGTGTTACGGATAACTAATGCTATTAAAATTTAAACCCCAGCAAAAAGTATCTCAAAAGCTTTCAAATAAACAAAAAGAAGTACTTAGAGTTAAAAACTAAAAGCTAAAAATTAAAATTTTAACAACTCAGCAAAGAGTTTCACAAATGCTTTCAAATAAACAAATAAACAGATAAACAATTCAACAATTCTTCTTAGCGTTCTTTGCTTGCCCCATAAGGAAGAATGACTGTATCGGGGCGTCTTTGCGAGAAAATATAAACAAATAAACAATTCTTCTTTGCGTTCTTAGCGTCTTTGCGAGAAAATATAAACAAATCACCAAATAAACAATTCCTCAAAAACTTTCAAATAAACAGATAACCGAATAAACAAAAAGAAGTGCCTAAAGTACTTGAAGTTAAAAAAAAATGGTATTAGCTCGCTATCATTCCAAATTATCAATAATTTCAAAAAGTTGTTCAGATCTAAATGGTTTGTTTAGGAAATCATTCATTCCCACTTCAAGAGATTTTTGTTTATCTTGTTTTACAGCTTTTGCTGTAACAGCAACAATGTTTACGGCTTTTTTGTTTTCTTCTTTTTCAAATTTTCTGATTTCTAAGGTAGCTTGGTATCCATCCATTACAGGCATACTAATATCCATAAGTACAAGATCAAAATTTTCAGTTTTGTATTTCTCCACAGCTATTTTGCCGTTAGCAACTATTTCAACAGTATAGTTCCTTTGTAACAATACTTTTTTTAAAAGTTGTTGATTCATTGGATTATCTTCAACAACAAGAACATGCAACTTGCTTTTTATTGTTTTCCTTTTTTTAGGTTGAGTTTTTTCAATGGATTTTTTTAAAACAACTATAAACCAAAATACTGAACCTTTACCGACTTCACTCTCAACATATATTTCACCTTGCATTTGTTTTACAAGTTCTTTTGAAATAGTGAGTCCCAAGCCTGTTCCTTCAATTTTTTTTGTTGATTCTGTCCTTGATGTTGAAAATGCTTTAAAAATACTTTCTAATCCTTTTTTATTTATCCCAACACCAGTATCTTTAACACTTATTTTTATTTTTGCACTGTCTTTTTGTTCCTCAAGAGTTTCAATAATTATTTTAATTTCACCTTTCTTAGTAAACTTTAGAGCGTTATTTACAATATTGATTATTATTTGATTTAAGCGTACAGGATCGCCAATTAAAGGAGAGGGGACATCATTAATAAAATGTAATGACAATTCTAAATTTCTTATTTTTGCTTTTATTTTAAGCAATTTTACTACTTCATTAATTTTATTTATTAAATCAAATTTTTCTTCAACTAATTCAAATTGACCTGCTTCAATTTTTGAAACATCCAATATATCATTAATTATTCGTAGCAGGTCATTTCCTGAATTGTAAATAATATCTAATAGCTCTTGTTGATATTCAGTAAGCTTTTCTTCTCTTAAAATTTCAGACAGACCAATAATCCCATTCATTGGAGTTCTTATTTCATGGCTCATTTCTGCCAAAAATTGTGATTTTACTTTTGTATTTTCTTCTGCTTTTATTTTTGATATTTTTAATTCTTCTTCAATCTTTTTTCTTTCATTTATTTCTTTTTCTAGATAATTTGTTCTCGAATCAACTCTTTTTTCTAATTCTATATTTAGTAATGCCAACTTTTTTTCTTCTTTTCGTTTACGGAAGTAAAGCCAAATCCAAATAATCAATGATAATATTGTTAAAATTAAAATACCAAGAATAATAATAATATTCCGAATATATTTATGATGCTCTATTTCAAATTTTTGTATCTCAATATTTTTATTTAGCAATTCATTTTCTTTTATTATTTCATAAGTTTTAAATTTAATTTGTAAACGTTCTATTCTTTTTACACTTTCTTCATTAAATATTGAATCTTTAATTGCTGAACATAAGTAGTAATAGTTATAAGCATCTTTATAATTTCCAAGTAATTTACTTACTTTATGAAGGTTTTCATAAGCTCGTTTTTCGATTTCTTTAAGACCAATATCTTTTGAAATATTTAAAGCAAGATGAGAATATTTTTTTGCTTCATTATATTTATTAGTTTTAAGATAAAGCTTTCCAAAATTTATATAGGAGGAAGCTATTCCATATTTATCATTAATCCTTTTTCTTATCAATAATGATTCTTGAAAATTCTTAGTGCATTTGTCATAATTTTCTAAAGAATAATAAACTAATCCAATGTTGTTTAATGAGTTAGCCATTCCTCTTTTATCATTTAGTTCCTTTTTAATTGCCAATGATTTATTGTAATATTCTAATGCTTTATTTTTTTCATTTAATGACTCATAGTTTACACCAATATTATTAAATACATCAGCCAAACCCTTGTTATCGTTAATTGTTTTATATATTTTTATAGCTTTTTGGTTATATTCAAGAGCTTTATGAGTATTGCCTAAACTTTGATAAACTACTGCAAGATTACAGATTGTTTTTACACTACTATTTTTATCATCAAATTCCAATTTTATTTTTAATGATTTTTGAAAGTAAATTATTGCATTCTCGTAATCTCCAATCACTTGTGAAACAACTCCAAGATTGTTGTATCCTTTAGCCACTTTATCAATATCCGCTAATTCTATTTCAAGTTCAACACTTTGTTTAAAATATTTTATTGCCATAGGATAGTTATTTGAAAAATAATATCCGTAAGCAATATTCCCACAAGAGATACTTTGTTTTTTCTTTTCATTTTCTTTTTGGGAAAGCTCCAATGCCTTCAGTCCATAATTTATAGCTTTTTTAGGACTTTTACATGTTCTTGACAATTCATTGTAAATGTCAATCTTTTCAACTGTTGTTGAGCTTGAAAGTTCATTCTTTAAGCTATCAATTGAAGTAGCGGAAACGACAAAAACAGTATTAGCACAAATAATTGTTAAAACAAAAACAAATAATAGTTTATTCATATAGAGAATATTTGTATAGAATTATAATTCTTTTGTATTTCAAATGTAAAACAAATAATTAGTAAGTTCCAAATATATTTTAAAAAATATCCAGTTTTTTATTTTGGCAGTTTTATGAATTGGTGATTTGGTGATCTGTTTATTTGGTGATTTGGTGATTTGTTTATTAGGAACTTAACTGCGAACTGTTGACTGCCGACTGTGGACTGTCTTTTATCTCAAAATCAAAACACTCCCCTTAAAATTCTCCCTTTTCCCCATAGTTCCCTTAGCGTAAATTTGATAATAATACGCTCCTACCGGACAGACTTTTCCTTTGTATTTTCCATCCCATGAATCGTGAA
>JAYEOP010000220.1 GCA_034723125.1 Bacteroidota bacterium
AAGTTCCAATGGAAAGTAAGGCTTCCTGAAGAAATTGTTGAATTATCTGTGAAAGCGAAATCATTTTCATTAAAACATTGTTGGCTGTCGTTTATGCTGAAATTAGCAACAGGCATTGGGTTTACTGTAACAGCTTTTGTTGTTGAATCTTTACAACCATAATTTGAAGTTGCAAGCAATTTAACAGAATTCGTCCCATGTGATAAGTAGGAATGCGAGGGGTTTTGAAGCGAGGAATTATTACCATCTCCAAAATCCCAATAGTAATTCATAGAACCTGAGTTGATTGTTGAAGTATTTGTAAAAGCGAACAAATTTCCTGTCAAGCATTGTGAATTATTATTTATTGTAAAATTAGGATTAGGCTTAGGATATACATAAACGGTTTTAATTATTGAATCTTTACATCCATAATTTGATGTAATTACAAGTTTTACTTGAAAAGTTCCATCGGCTAAATAAGTATGATTTGAATGCTGACTTGTGGAAGAATTGCCATCTCCAAAAGTCCATGCATAAGTTGTTGTTCCTGAGCTAATAGTTGAGTTGTTTGTGAAAACAAAATTATTTCCATTTAAGCATTGAGTGGAGTCATTTCTTGAGAAATCAGCAATTGGCATTGGTCGTACATAAACGGAATGAGTTATTGAATCCTTACAGCCTTCGTTTGAAGTAGCAAGTAATTTAACATTATAAGTTCCGACAGAATTGAAACTGACATTTGGGTTTTTGCTTGTTGAGGTATCACCATTGTCAAAATCCCATAAATAAGTTAATGTTCCTGAACTAATTGATGTTGTGTTTGTAAAACTAAAATTATTTCCCGTTAAACATTGGGAATTATTATTTGTTGTAAAGTCGGCAGAAGGGTTTGCTTTTACATATACATTTTTAGTAATGGAATCTTTACAACCATGATTGGAGGAGGTAATTAACTTGATAGTATATACTCCGGGAGAAAGGTAGGAGTGGTTTGGATTTGTGGCTGTTGATGAGTTTCCGTTACCGAAATTCCAGTTGTATGTCATTGAACCCGTGCTAACGCTTGAACTGTTTGTGAAAATAAAATTGTTACCGGAGTTACATTGAACAGTATCATTTATTGAAAATCCTGCAGATGGTTTTGGTTCGGCATAAACATATTTTGTTAATGAATCTTGACAACTGTTGTTTGATGTAGAAATTAATTTTACTGCGAATGAATCAAGAGTTGTATAGGAATGTGTAGGATTTTTTGTTGTTGATGTATCACCATCTCCAAAATGCCATAAATGTGTTAATGAGCCTGAACTAATATTTGTATTGTTTGTGAAAACAAAAGAATTTCCTGATGAACATTGAGCTGAATCGTTGATACTAAAATCTACATTTGGGTTTGGAAATACATAAACATTTTTTATAGTTGTATCCTTACATCCCAAATTGGATGTTGAAATTAAATTAACATTAAAGGTATCAGATGTTAAATAAGAATGAGATGAATTAGTAGATGTTGAAGTGCTTCCGTCATCAAAATTCCAAAGATGAGATAAAGAGCCTGAACTTATTGAAGACGAATTTGTGAAAATAAAATTGTTTCCGTTAAAACATTGCTGACTATCATTTATCGAAAAGTTTGGAATTGGACTCGGAAATACAATTGATGTTTTTCTTGCAGTATCTTTACATCCGAAATTAGAAATACTAATCAGTTGTATCTGATATGTATCAGCAGTGGAATATGAATATGATGGGTTTTGTAGGCTTGAAGTATTTCCATCACCAAAAATCCATGAGTAAGAAGATAGTGAACCATTTGAAATAGATGAATTGTTTGTGAAAACAAAAATATTTTCATTCAAGCATTGTGCAGAGTCATTTATTGAAAAATCTGATTGAGGAACGCTTCTAACATAAATTGTTACATCTTTGTAATTACTACATCCGAAATTTGATGTTGCGGTTAATCTAACAACAAATGTATCATCAGTTATGTATTTATGAGTGGGAGTTGTAAGTGTAGAAGTTGAGCCATCACCAAAATCCCATAAATAACTCATAGTTCCTGATGAAATAGATGTATTATTTGAAAAAATAAAATTATTTTGGTTCAAACATTGACTAATAGCATTCATTCCGAATTTAACAACAGGGACAGGATTGGTGTAAACATTTTGTGTAATGGAATCATTACAACCAATTCCTGATGTAACAATTAATTTTACAGCATAAGTACCAAGAGAACTGTATGAATGCGATGGGCTTGTGGCTGTTGAAGTTGAGCCATCATCAAAATTCCATGAGTATGATAAGCTTCCGTTAGAAATTGATGTATTATTTGTAAAAACAAAATTATTGGTAGGAAGACACTGAGTAGTATCGTTAACAGAAATATTAATATTGGGAGATGGATGAACATAAGCAATATCTGTTGTTGAATCCATACAACCAAAAGAAGATGTTGCTAAAAGTTTGATTTGATAAGTGTCAGCAGTAGAGTAAGTATGTGATGGACTTGTTAGTGTTGAACTGTTTCCATCATCAAAATTCCAGAGATAAGTTAATGTTCCCGAGCTGATTGAGGTGGTGTTTGAAAAACTAAAACTGTTTCCGGATAAACATTGTGAAGGATTAGAGATTGAAAAATTTGCTACAGGCATAGGTTTTACATACACAGTTTTTATCATGGAATCCTTACAGCTATTTTCAGAGTTAACAATTAACTTTACCTGATATGTTCCACTTAAAGGATACATGTAAACAGGGTTTGCTAATGTTGAACTTCCGCTGTTTCCAAAATCCCAATTATAAGTTATTGAACCCGCAGATATTGTTGATGTATTGGTAAAAGTAAAAGAATTACCAACAAGGCATTGAAGTGTGTCATTTATTGAAAAGTCAACAATTGGATTTGGATATACATAAGTGTTTTTGGTGTTGGAATCAATGCATCCTTTATTGGTGGTAACAATCATTTTAACAACATAAGAACCTGTATCTGAGTAGCTATGGTTAATGGAACTGTCGGTTGTTGATGTATTGCCATCACCTAAAGACCAAAGATAATTGAGAGAACTTGCTGGGAGGTTTGCATTATTCCAAAAAACAAAATTATTTGTATTAAAACATTGAGTTGTGTCATTTATTCTAAAATTAACAGTCGGTTGAGGATATACATCAATATTTAAAGTATCTGTATATGAACACGAGCTTCCACCTCTAAAAGTTGTAAGCGTATAGGTTTTCGTTATAGTTGATGATGTTTTGTTTGTGTTGTAAAAAAATGTTTTTGATGATGTTGGATTTGTAACTCCATCTGTAGGATTCCATTGATAAGAATAATCATTAATAGAATCAACTCCAAGGAATATAGAATCACCTGAGCAGATAAAAGTATCATTTAGGTTGTAGTTAATTATTACATCATCAAGATATTGAGTTTTTTGATTACAAATACAATTTGAATAATTACCTGTATCCTGACTAATAACTGCAATGATTGGGCATGTATGATGGGCATCTAAAGTAAAAGTTCCGGATAGTGTAGTGGTATCATTTGTTTTAATTGAATCAGGATAATAAAGGTATCCAAAAAAAGAATCAGCAGAAGAAAAAGTTCCGTTATGGTCGGCATCATGGTAAAATGTTACCCATGTTGTGTCGGTTGGAGGAATTTTTTTGCCTGTATTAACAAAGCTAATATTTAAATTTACATTTTCAGCTGTTGGAGTGTTGAGGGTTGAATTTGCAGTAAAATTAATAATTGTAAGATTTGGTTTGTAAATAAAAATTGAATCGGCTTTTTTACCTGTTTGTGACCTGAATTCACAAGTATCACCTATTGCAAGGCAATGCAAGCTATCAAGAACAACCGATTGAAATAAAAATAAATATTTACCACAGTTTAAAATGCTATCTTGTTTAACAGTAAAATCAAATTCAATAAAATTACCATTTTTTATTCCTGAAGGCAATTTCCAGTCTAATTCCGTGTAACCGCTAATGTTATTAATTGTAGGCTCAGAAATAGAATCGGCATTAATAACATTATTTGTAGAACCTGAGTTGTATTCAACTCCAAGAGGTAATTGAAGTAATAGGTGGTCAACATCTGCTGTGCTATCAGGACCAAGATTTGTAAATCGCAAATAGATTTTTTCGTTTCCACTACAAATGGATAAAGTATCGGTAAATACATTAATCGTTGCAATGTAGGGGTCGGAAGCTCCGTAGATTCGTGTAGGAACACTTGGTAATACTGCGTCATCAATATCTCCGCAGGCTTTTTCGGCATAAGCTCTAATTCTAAATGTGCTACCTGAAATGTAACTACAGTTACTCAAAAGTTTATATGTAATAGAAAAGCGATTTTTTGTAGTATCCTGTGTACCTGTTAGTGAATTGTTGGCTATCATCGTATCAAAGGATGCAACATCCCATTCATAAATACCATTGCCCATATAAGTTGGGTTGGGAATTGAATGAAAAGTATCTGTTGTAGGATATTGCATTCGAGAGCTTCCTGAAATAACATCAAGTCCCTGAACTATGTGCAATTGAACTTTTGGTTTATAAGCATTTCCCAGTTGTGAATTACTAACTTTTATTGTATAATTTAAGGTGTCGCACAAATATGCTGTATCTTCAGGACAGGTAGATTCTAGAACAATATTTGGAGATAATGGTTTTAAATATATATATGTAGAATCTTCAGGAATATAGGGTGTGCTGTAAAGATAACTTGTATCACATGCCCAACCTGTTGTTAATTTAAGGGTGTCTTTTATACATGTTTTATGGTGAGCATAAATTTTATAATTTGTTGTGGTTGATGTATTAATAATACCAAGGTTAAAACTTCCGTTTGTTTCATAAAATGTATCATTAGTTGAAGGATTAATTATTGATAGCGGATAAACATTTCCAGTACCTGATTGAATTTTAACCCAGGTGTTGTAGGATTTTGCATTTGAAGATGTGTTACTTATTGAGAAATTCCAGTTTGCAGTTGTGTCAATAGATTGATAAGTTGATAATCCTTGAATTTGTAACTTAGGAGCAGTATGTATAAAAGAATTGTTACTTGATACTGTTTGAGTATCCAAAAATCCTGATGTTGGAGCATGTGTGTAATCCCAATAAATATATTTAGTTGCAGGAAAATCAAAATCCTTTTCAGTTGGTATTAAGGTAATATATAGAGTTCCATGATAACCGTCATCACTTTCATAAAAATTACCATTATTATACAAATCACTGATGTTAAAAATAAGAGTGTCTTGATTTTGGTACTCAGGAATTAAATTAGATACAGATTGATAGGAAGTGCTTCTGGTTCCTGAAGTCCTTCTTTGATTAATTTCAGCAGAAACAAAATTATATCCTGAGGGAATTACAACTTGTGCTTTATGAAATCTTGACCATGGACGATATTCATAAGGGAACATGTTTCCTCCACCGTAATTATTACAACAAGGTCCAATACTTAAATAGTAACTTTTATGGGTTGTAAATGTTTCACAAGCAGTAGGATACCAAGTGCTTGTTCCACTCCAGATTGTATGGTAATATCCGACAATATTAAATTGACCAATAGCAGGGTCTAATCCGCAACTATGCTTTGCAGTGTCTGCCGTGGGATTTGCTGAATGGCTTAGATAAAAATCGGTATTTACTGTTATAAGTCTTGTGTTTCCACCAATATTGCTTGTAATTTTGTAATCGGCATAGAGTGTAATGGAATCACCCTCCTCGTAAGAAAAAGTAGAAGGAATGCTACAACCACCTGTAACTAGAGATGATATACTAAAGTCATATTTAAATGTAGCTCCTGATTTTGTGTAAGAAATATTATTACAAGTGTAATAAGCAGAGTTACTTGAATCATAAATTATTAAAGTTTGACCAGCATTTGAAAGTCGGTTTTCTGAAAATTGGTTTACGGCATATCCGTAATACCACTTATGAGAGCCTGTAACTCTACCTTTCATAATTGCTCTTAAAGTATCACCGAACATTGCTTTGTCTGTAGCAATGAGGTCTAAATCAATAGTTCCTGTTGTGTCAGGAATTCCATCATCATCATTGTCAGGAAATCCAAAGCTTGTTCGTTTTATCAGGAACTCATCTTTGTCAATTCCACCTCCTGAACAACTTATCGGACATGAAACAGGAACGTAATTTGAGTTACTACCGATGAGTACCTCACAATTGCAAGTAGGGTCAGCAACATAATAAACAGAGAGTACCAAGTTTTGAAATCCACCGTAATT
The DNA here is from genome assembly GCA_034723125.1 of Bacteroidota bacterium. NCBI lineage: Bacteria > Pseudomonadati > Bacteroidota > Bacteroidota bacterium. The sequence continues at coordinate 6,252 of JAYEOP010000220.1, forward strand.
TAAGCAACCTGAACAATTTTCAACAACATTAAATCTTAGCTTGGAGTCTGTAAAACTAAATCCACTTGGACGATTTACCCAACTGTAATATATAATTACATCATTTGGAAATGCAGGTTTTATTGAATCAGGATACCAAATTCTTGCATCATAACGGTCTTTATAGGTAAAACTTGAAGTATCAACATTAAGACAACCCGGTAAGCTGACTTTAAACATAAAGACTTTATTTGATGTACCTGGCCAGAATTGTAAGTAATGAATACCAAAACCTACTTCTGCTGTATCTCCAGCTTTTAAAGTAGAACTTGGTGATAAGGGTTCATTAAAAGTTACTCGTTGTCTTTTGTAATATTGACCAGTTGTAGGATTTTTTGTAAAAGTTTCATTCCATCTGCATGGAGCTTTGTATTCTGCTTTATATGACCAACCAAAACCATCCCGAATACTTCCATCTGTACAACAAGATAAAATATCCCATTGCAAAAATGCAGTATCTCCAATCTCAATTCTGGGAATTCTAACAACAGCTTGACCGATTGGAGAACCAACCATAAAGCATGACCTTGTTGCTGTACCAGTAGTCATAATAGGAATGACAGTTGTTGATGTTCCATTTTGTACAATTTCAAAACTACTTGGGTCGAAATGTGTATAAAACCATGATCGATATGAATGATTCCTATTATATGTTTGATATATATCTACATCTATATTAATTGCATCGGCACTTCCTGTATTAATAATACTAATAGATTGTTTACTTTTATTCCCATATCCATAGCACATATTAACATAAGGATATGCCTGAAAAGCTAAATTTGGTACTTTTGACATATCAATTGAAATTGCTGCCGAATTTGTAACCGTTTGACATGTTTGATTATTACATCCCCATGTTAATGAATATGCTTCATCTAATGAATCCACACCTCCGGCAACTACTGTTTCTGTAATAACAATGCTTTCATTGTATTCAAATAATGTGTCATTATCGCCAATACTCGTTATTTCCAAAGAATCAAAGTAAATGGTGGTTATATTTCCAACTGTAGAATACGAACCAGGTGAAATACTGTAAACGATTAAGTTGTCTTCTGCATTGATTTCAAATGTGAAATTTTTCAGATAGCCCGTTCCTCCATTTGTTATTGTTATTTGACGAGTTAAGGTGTCATAGCATTGATCTAAGGTAACAGATTGATTGGTAATATTTGAGATTGAAAGTGATGGTGCTTTTACAGTATAATTAGAAGAACTGTTGTTATAGGAACTTGATGAATTATACTGCATTGTGTTAACATTTGATAACAGGCTACTTGCATTGATATTGCAACCTGCTGAGGCAGTAAATTTTATTAATAAATTTGTTGAAGGAAGTAAATCGGGTAAGCTAAAAGTAGGTTCATTTAATGTATCAACATCATATTCCGTTACACTTGTTCCTATTACCGAACTTGTATCATATCGCATACCAGTTGGCATTGAAATCTTTAACTTTACATTTGTAAATGTGTCTGATGTTGTTGTATTATAAACTGTTACTGTAAATGTATCGGAATAGCTACAATCAAAAAGGAATAGGGGTACTGTGGAGGTAATGTTCTGTGAAAAGGATTTACTGTTTATTGATAATGAAAAAATAATAAAACCAAAAATCATGAATAATTTTCGATTGAACACTGAAAGTATAAATGAATTATTAAGGCAAATATTTCTATAAAAATCAAAAAAAAGGCTTTTGATTTTGTAAGGAATGAATATTTTTATTTGCCCCTTTGAAAGCATTTCATTTTTATTGTTTGGTGGCAAAAATACATTTTTTTTTGTTAATAACGATTAGTGAGGGTAACTATTTTTTATGTTTCTTTAACTTAGAAGTCCACTTTTTAGATATTAATTCTTTTTTATTGAACCACTCTTAATATCATTCTCCGAAATATAGCAAAGGCATTGTAAAAATCTAAAAAGTTAAATGGAATTTTTTTTTGATTTATTTAGATAAATAATTTTAAATTGCACGCATATTTATACCTAATCAAAAATAAATAAAGCAATGAAAAAAATATTATTAAGCTTTTCAATTTTAATTTCAATAGTTTTCTTTGTGAAAGCTAATCCTGTAAGTGTGCAAACTGCCTCAGTTGTTGCAAAAAACATTTACTTACAAAGAGTACAAGATTTTCAAACAATAGATCCTTCATTAATCATTACTGAATTAATTTTTACAAAAAAAGAGAATTCAAAAAACCTTTATTATGTGTTTAATATCAAGGGAGAAAATAACGGTTTTGTAATAATTTCTGCCGATGATGATGTTTTTCCTGTATTGGGTTACTCATTAAAAAATAAATACTCATTTGAAAATTATCCTGTTCAGTTTACTGATTTGATGAATAATTATGCCTCTCAAATTTTGTATGTTATAAATAATAATTTAAAAGCAAATGACAACATTAGTAGTGAGTGGGAAAAATATACTTCTACATCAATAAGCCAAAGGAGAGGATATAGGTCGGTTTCACCATTGTTAAATACAACTTGGAATCAGGGTAAATATTACAATGCCTCATGTCCTTTAGATGCCAGTGGACCCGGTGGTCGTGTTTATGCAGGTTGTGTAGCAACATCAATGGCACAGCTTATGAAATATCATGCTTCTCCAAGTCAAGGCTCTGGTTCAAAATCCTATTATCACACAACTTACGGAACTTTGTCAGCGAATTTTGGAATGTCAACATATAATTGGTCATCAATGCCTAATTCCATTTCAACTTATGATTCTGATATTGCTAATTTATTGTACGATTGTGGAGTAAGTGTTGAAATGATGTATGGACCATCTGGAAGCGGTGCATATACTTCAGATGCGGCAACATCATTAAAAACATATTTTAATTATGCTTCTACAACTCAATATAAAAAGAAATCAAACTATACAACATCAAGTTGGGAAGCATTGTTGAAAACAGAATTGGATAACAATCGTCCTATGATGTACAAAGGTTCAGGTTCTGCAGGTGGTCATGCTTTTGTGCTTGACGGTTATCAAGGATCTTCAAATAATCATTTTCATTTTAATTGGGGTTGGAGTGGATATTACAATGGATATTTTTATCTTACAAGTCTTAATCCTGGAACCCATTCTTTTACCTCTTATCAGGGAGCTGTAATTGGTATTAAGCCAACTACACCATCTTCAAATTATGACCTTGAACTATATGATGATATTTCAATTTCTCCAAATCCTATTGTTAAAAATTCATCTGTTGATGTTTGGGTTGATGTTGCTAACTACGGTAATGATTCTTTTGTTGGAGATTTTCTTGTTGCATTATTTGATGCTCAGGGTCAATATGTAATGGATATTGAAGAAAAAACAGGCTTTGCTATGCCTTCAAATTCTCATTATGCATCAGGGATAACTTTTTCAAAATCGTCTGTTACAACATCCTCAGGTAGTTACATGATAGCGGTTTTTTCTAAAGCTTCAGGTAGTAGTTCATGGATTCTTATTGATGAAGAATCATACTCAAATCCTGTAAATGTAACAGTTACATCAGCTACTTCACCTTCGGATATGGCTCTTTACGATAGTATTCAGGTTAGTCCTAATCCAATTGTTCCAAGGCAATCTGTTGATGTATATGTAAATGTTGCAAATTTCGACCAAAACAATGCTTTCTCAGGTAGCTTTGCTGCTGTTTTGCACAAACAAAGTGGTGAAGTGGAAGAGGTAATTGAAATAATGGATGACATGACTTTAAGTGCATATTCGTATTATTCAAATGGACTTACTTTTGAAGCCGATTCGCTTACTGCTGCTCCAGGAGAATATTTAATTTCAATACAGTATAAACCTGATGGTGGTAGCTGGAAAATTATAGATGAGGATATTTATACAAACCCAATTTCAATAACTATTGCATCTGCACCACTTTCTCCTGATAAATATGAATCAAACAATGTAGAGGGTAATTCTTACAATTTTAGTGTAAACTTTTCAGGAAATACAGCAAACATAAAAACAACAGAATCAAATTTACATTTGCTTACGGATATTGACTATTACAAAATTAACTTAGCTGCTGGTGCAAAATACACTATTAGCTCTAAGGTACATGACAGTAGAAAAAGCGGTAACTCAAATACTTATACATGTGATGTAATTTATTCTTATAAAGTTGATAATTGGTCAACCACTTTTAATGATGATGAAGCTTCTGATTTTGTTTTAAATGATGGAGGTACAGTGTATTTTAAAGTAGAGCCTTATTATTCCGATAAAGGAACTTACTTGCTTGATATTTCTATTTCAAGGTCAAGTATGAAACCCGATGCTTATGTGCTAAACACTAACGTTAGTCCATTGATTATTGGAAGAGGAGAGATTGCTGATGCATACTGTACTTTAAAAAATCAGGGTAATTCAAGTCTGGGCTCAACCGTATTAAAGTATTACCTTTCCGATAATAATATTTTAGATGCAGGTGATATTGAATTAGCAGCAAGCAATGTAGGAGCTATTAATCCAGGCAGTAGTTCAAATTTGAATAAATCATTTATTATTCCTGCGACAACAACAATAGGAAGTTGGTATATACTTTTTATTGGTGATGCAAATAACGAAATTGATGAAAGTAATGAAAACAATAATCTTGCATATCAGTCGATAAGTGTAAAAATACCTGATGCCATTGAAGAAAACAATTTTATTTCTTTTGATATTTTTCCAAACCCCAATAACGGACAATTTACAGTAAAAATTAATTCTAATGAAATAAATGATGCAGTTATTAATGTGTTGGATATTCAAGGAAAAGTGATTTATTCAAAAGAAATTCATTCATTTAAAAATGGAAATATAAATATTGATTTGGGTACAATATCAGCAGGAATTTATAATTTCCAATTGAAATCAGCTAAAAGAACAATAAATCGCAAGATTTTAATAAAATAAATCTCTTGTAATGCTGATTGTTAGTAAAAGTATTTCTTCATTCGCGTATTCGCGTAAAAATTTTATTTCTTCATTAGTGAATTCGTGGCAAAAAATAAATCATTCATTAGTGAATTCGTGGCAAAAAACAAATCATTCATTCGTGAATTCGTGGCAAAAAACAAATCATTCATTCGTGAATTCGTAGCAAAAAAAATATCATTCGTGCATTCGTGACAAAAAATATTATTCGCGTCAAAACAAATCATTCGTGTATTCGTGGCAAAAAAATTATTCGTAGCAAAAAAAATATCATTCGTGTATTCGTGGCAAAAAATATTATTCGTAGCAAAAAAAATATCATTCGTGTATTCGTGGCAAAAAATATTATTCGTAGCAAAAAAAATATCATTCGTGTATTCGTGGCAAAAAACAAATCATTTATTCGTGTATTCGTGGCAAAAAATAAATCATTCATTCGTGAATTCGTGGCAAAAAAATAATATTTCATTAGTATATTCGCGTAAAAAAATACAATTTATATGTCTTTAGTTTTCCTTGATTGGCTGATAATTGGAATATTTTTATCAATAACAATTTTTATTGGAATTAAATTTTCCAAGAGAGCAGGGAAGAACATTGCAGAATTTTTTTTAAGCGGACGTTCATTACCTTGGTATGTTGCAGGTATCTCAATGGTTGCAACAACTTTTGCTGCCGACACACCACTTGCAGTTACCGAGCTTGTAAATAAAAACGGTATTTCAGGAAACTGGCTATGGTGGAACATGCTTATTGGCGGTATGCTTACAACATTCTTTTTTGCAACGCTTTGGCGAAGAGCGAACATCCTTACCGAAGTAGAATTTATTGAGTTAAGATATTCAGGAAAAGCCGCTTCTTTTTTACGTGCTTTTAAAGCTGTTTACCTTGGATTATTTATGAATGTATTAATAATCGGCTGGGTAAATCTTGCTTTTATTTCAATATTGCAAGTGTTTTTCGGTATTCCCGAAAATGAAGTTTATTACTATGTTTTTGGCGCAATGATGATAATAGCTTTATATAGTTCACTTGCAGGACTTTGGGGTGTTGCGATTAATGATATGGTTCAGTTTGTAATAGCAATGACAGGAAGTATTGTACTTGCTATTTTTGTTTTACGAAGCGAACAAGTGGGAGGAATTAGCGGTATGAAAGAGCAATTAGATCCTGAGCTATTGAATTTCTTTCCAAATATTGGAGGAGAAAATACTGTTGCAGGAGCCGGAAAAATGTTCTCAATTGGAATAGGAACTTTCCTTGCTTACATCGGTGTTCAGTGGTGGGCAAGCTGGTATCCGGGAGCAGAGCCTGGAGGAGGTGGATATATCGCTCAGCGAATGATGAGTGCTAAAAATGAAAAACATTCTCTTTTTGCTACTTTGTTTTTTCAAGTTGCACATTATTGTATTCGTCCTTGGCCTTGGATAATTGTTGCTCTCGGAACAATTATTTTATATCCAGAACTTGCTGCTGATGATAAAAAACTTGGATATGTAATGGCAATGAAAGATCATTTGCCAGCAGGTTGGAAAGGACTAATGCTTGTTGCCTTTATTTCTGCTTACATGAGTACAATATCTACTCAATTAAATTGGGGATCAAGTTATTTGGTAAATGATATTTACAAACGTTTTTTATTTAAAGGTAAAAAGAAAGAAAGATTTGTTTTTGTATCTCGCATTACAACAGTTGCATTGGCTTTTATTGCTATTTTAGTAACCACTCAGCTATCAACAATAGCAGGTGTTTGGCATTTTATTATTGAATGTGGTGCAGGGCTTGGGCTTGTTCTAATTTTAAGATGGTATTGGTGGCGAATAAATGTATGGAGTGAAATCTCGGCTACTATTGCACCTTTTATTTTTTATGCAATTTTTAAATTAGGTTATGGCTTAGAGTTTCCTAATAGTTTTTTCCTTACGGTTTTATTTACTACAATAGTTTGGTTGGCAATAACATATCTTACCAAAGCGGAATCAAAAGATACATTGTTGAATTTTTATGACAGAGTGAAGCCCGATGGAATCTGGAATAAAATACTAAAGGATAGAAGTGCTACTGAATCAAACATTAAAGCTGAAGAAATAGGAGAGAGGAGAAGCAAAATCGGATTGTTGCTAATACGCTGGTTTAGTGCTGTAATAATGACTTATTCTGTTCTTTTTGCCACAGGAAAATTGATTTTTCAAGAGTGGGAAATGTTTGCAAAATTTGCAGTAATAGCACTTATATCATTTGGAATTCTTTTGTTTACCATGAGAGAAAAAGCAAGAAATTGATAATGTTTTGCTTCTATGTTGATTTGTGTGCTTAATCAAATTTGCCACAGATTTTTCACAATAT
>JAYEOP010000221.1 GCA_034723125.1 Bacteroidota bacterium
CATCAACATCCTCCTAAAGTTTAAAATAAAGCCACGCGAAACGCCACTTATTGAAAGAATTTTAGCTTAACTTGATTTAAATCAAGTTGAATATGTTAATTGTTTGTTAATTTTATTTGATTAATAGTGAAATTTAAGATTAGATTTATAATTTATGATGATTCTAAAAAATACAGAGATTTTTAGTCTCTGAATTTTAAAATAATTTACTGACATCCAAGTATTTTTTTAGGTTTAACTATTTGTTTTATTTTATCTATTGTTCTATCGTATCCACACTTTCCATTGTAGCAATTACTTGGACAACCTACATAGGAACAGCCTGCATCAGAAATACTTATGGTTCTTTTAGGTATAACAAGTTTCTCTTTTTTTAAAATTTTATTATCTTTCTCACAATTTTCATATACATCGCAAGTATCTACATCTATAATTGACCTTGCTGTTGATATAATATCGCCTGTAACGTTATCAATTATCCTAATATTTAATAATATACCTTTACCAAATTTAGAATATGTACCAACTAAAACATATGTATTCTCTACTCTTTTCTTATTTAGTAACCCTATGTCTCTAGTAATAAAAAATTCACCATTTGCATTAACTCTAAGAGTTTTAGTCCCTCTAATATCAACTACATTAAATCCTCTTACATGAAGTTCATCAAACATACTTTCAGACAAATTTCTACCAAAATGTGTTGTTTTATTTAACTTATGTAAATCTACAAATGATGAAATTGCAATTTTATCTCCATTATTAATTCTGCTATTACTTAATAATTGATCAGCAATTTCATTGATACTTTCATTATATGTATCTTGAATATAAGGGTCAGTAGTCCATGTTTTGTACGCCCTATTCTGACTACATCCTGTAGTTAATAACAATAACATTATTAATAATGTTCCAATTTTAAATAAATTTTTCATTTATTGCTCCTTTATCTGTTATTATAATAAATCATTTCTTAATATTAGATTATTTAAACTAATATTAAGAAAAGTACTAGTACAATTCTTTAATTATTTAAAAAAGGATTCTACATGAGAAAGTACATTTTATTTTCAATAACTTTTTTGCTAGTATTGATACCAAATTCTATTACAGCACAAAACTTACAAACTCAAGAAAAAAATACGTATATAGTTAATGGGCACAATAATATTGATAATGCCATTACTGAATTAGCAAATAAATTGCTTCAACATAATAGACTAAATGGAACTAATGAGGAAATCACAATCACTTCTTTTGTAGATTTACATCAATTTAACAAAACAACTCATTTTGGAAGAACTATATCGGAAGCCTTTTTTAATGAATTATTTACAAGAGGCTTTAATGTAACTGACTTTAGAGGTCAAGAAACCATCTCAATAAATGCGAATGGTGAGTATTACCTTACTCGTAATATTAAACTATTAAATAAAGATATTACTAGTAGTTATGTACTTATTGGAACATATACATACTTTGAAGGTAAAATGGTATTAAATGCAAGAATATTAGATAACATGTCTGGAAAAGTTGTTGCCTCTGCACGAACAAATTATCTTACAAACGATTGTAAATTAACAAATAGTTGTAGAAAAATTAGAATAATATCTCATAATATCTCAAAAAAGAAATCACATAAATCGGATTTTGCAATTGTAGATTTTAACACTCCTAAACAGCACTTTATTAAAAATAAAAATCCTTATAAAGAAAAAGGTAAAAGAAAAGAATATAGTAGAAATATAAATAATGTAGTACAAAGTAATTATAATACTGTACAGCCAAAATCTAACCACCCGTTAGTAAATTTAATTAAATAAAAGGATAGACCATGTTTAACTTATTAGCAAAAGGAATACTTTTAGGAACCTTACTTACAACATCATTATCAGCTGATAAAGTCGTTATTTCAACAGATAATACTGGAGATTTTTTAATTGCCCCAATATATATTGCAGAAGATGATGTATGTACTGAAGTCAAGGTATTCAATACCAATACAACTTCTTCTATTTTAGCAAAAGTAGTTTTTCGTGAAAGAATAGCTTCACATGAAGTAGACCTGCCTATTTTTCTCTCACCAGGTGATGTGTGGAATGCAACAGTATGTAGAAATGTAAATGGTGTAGTATCTTTAACAAGTACAGATGATTCAAACCATCCTTCAGCAATGCAAACTTTAAAATATGGACAAAGTTTATTTGACCATAGCAATAGTTCAAACTATCGAAGAGCTGATTTTCCTAAAAGTTTTGTTGAAATTGAAGGGAAAGAATATGAAATAAAAGGTACTCAAAAAGAAAATATTGATTTTTCAAGAGGATATATTGAAGTCTTCCCAATTGCACAATTTTATGAAGGAAGTACTCAAAAAGTAGGTAAAAGAAAATTAGTAGAGAGATGGGATATGCTTGAGCGTGGCATAACTGCAATAAAGGGTCTTAGTAAGTCTGGTGTAGATAGTTATAGTTTAAGTGGATTAGTTTCATTTCAAACTAGAAAACAAGAGACATCTTCTATTCCAATGACAGCATTTAAAGGGGCTCATGATAAACAATTAAAAGGTCATGCTATAAGTTACACAACAGACGCAAATACAGAGATATTACTAGGAAAAGATAAAAAAATAGCTATTTTAAAACTATTACAAAAAGATACATTATCATTTATGTATGACAATGCTGGAGTGGATCAATATCTTAATATCCTTTTCCCTTTCAGTCATAAGGAGATGCAGTCAAGAAGATATAGAATAACTATTCGTGATATGCAAGAAAACAAATATACAATGATTTTCTCACCTATCTTGAAAATAGATAATGAACTAGTATGTTTATCTGTTGAGAATCTAATACAACTTACAAGAGATACTATTAAATTCAAAGAGGGGATGATTCAAATTACAGGACTTATGAATAATGATAAAGTTCAACTTGGAAAAGATCAAATAGCTTCAATGATTCCAACTCTTTCTAGAGTTTCTACTTTAGGAAAACAAAAAGTAGTAATAAATACAACATACATATCTGTTAAAAAAAGAGATTAGGAAAAGAAAATGAAAAATAACGCTTCAACTTTTATTAATAAAAATCTATAAATTAATTTGGGTTAAACACCAATTTATATAAAATATTGTAAACTACAAAAAATAGTAATAATGAGGTTTATATGAAGTATAGTTTAATGTTAGTTTTCATGTTCTTATTTTCTGGGTGTTATTCAACATATAACAAAGCACCATCTTATGAAAATTATGTTTTAAATAAAGTCCGAGATGCTGACTATACAAAGCCTTACGCTGATGTT
>JAYEOP010000222.1 GCA_034723125.1 Bacteroidota bacterium
AATTATATTTTTCTTTTTTTAGGCAAAAATTCTTTGCATAGCCATAGCTACGGAAATAATTTTTAACGACAAAAAAGGGAAATAGAAATGATTTATATCGGGTGTTTTGATGTTAATTTGGTATAAATTATGCTTTATTAAAAACTGAAAAAATCGGTGATTAATTTTAATTCTAACTTTCATATTGCTGTAAATCCACTCATATAATTTGTTTATTTTTGCACAAAAAATTATGGCAGAATACAATTAAAAATTATGACAATTGATACAATAAAAAAAGAAATAATTGATGAATTTGCAATGTTTGATGATTGGATGGATAGGTACGATTATCTTATTGAGCAAGGAAAAGAACTATCAGCTCTTGATGAAAAATATAAAACAGATGACAATCTTATCAAAGGTTGTCAATCAAGTGTGTGGCTTAGGGCTTTTTTAGTTGATGACAAAAATATTGTTTTTGAAGCAGATAGTGATGCAATTATTACTAAAGGCATGATAGCACTTTTGATTAGAGTTTTTTCAAATCAAAGTCCTGCTGAAATTGAAAAATCAGATATACTATTTCTTGATAAAATAGGTTTAAAAGAACAGCTTTCGCCAACACGCTCAAATGGATTGATGTCGATGGTAAAGAAAATGAAATTCTATGCTATTGCTTTTAATTCCAAACTTAAAAATAAATAATTTATGAATAAAAAAGAGCTTGAAAAAAAAGTTATAGAAGCATTAAAAACAGTTTTTGATCCTGAAATTCCTGTTAATGTTTACGAATTAGGACTTATCTATAAGCACGAGGTGGACGAAAATAACAACGTAAAAATTGTAATGACACTCACAGCTCCTGCCTGCCCTGTTGCCGAAGATATTATAAATGAGGTAAGAATGAAAACCGAAGGAATTGCAGAAACTAATAAAGTTGATGTTGAACTTACATTTGAACCTCAATGGGATATGTCGATGATGTCGGAAGAAGCTAAATTGGAATTGGGCTTGTCCTGATAAATCGGATTAACACAAAAATGTCAGTTTGCGTTTATCCTAAGCAAACAAAAATCTCAACAACTTGGTTCTATTACACTTAGCATATCTTCGACAGACGAAGTCTCTGTGGCTTTAATATTTTTTCACTCACACAAATCAACATAGAACCAACAACTTTATGTTTTTAGCCTTCAAAACAGCTATTATTCTTCGGGAGGGGGTGTTTCTTTAACTTTCATTCTCACAAAGTTTATCCCAAATTGGAAATTTATTGTGTGTGCATCAAGAGGATAAAAATAACTTAATACATCATCAGAAAGAAAATAAAGATTAAACATTCCTATTTTCAATGATAATCCTGCACCTAATTTGTTGTAATTTCTATTTGTAAATGAATAACTTAAGCCAACATTAAGAATGTCTCCAAACTTTTTATTGTAAAGGAGTGATAGCTGTGTGTAATCTTTATACTTGTTAAATTTCTGATAAAATGCCAGACCAAATTTATTGTTTTTATTAAGGTTATAAGAAGCAGTAAGATATAATTTCGGATTAATGCCTGTTGAATAATATTCCTCTGTTTCGTTGGGTTCAAATATTGAAGTTATAGAATCAGCAAATATATTTATTGAACTGTCTGTTGGTGGAAAAGCCATGGTGCTATCTATTTTAAAACCTTCAAAAGTAAAGGAAGCATTTTCACTTGAATAATTTTTTACATCGCTTTTCCATCTTATAGTTCCTAAATCTAAAGCATTGAGAGAAAAATTTATTTTTTCTGTCATATTAAATTTAACACCAAGGTCAACACCAAAGCCGGGATTATGAAAATTAAAGATATAATTACTCGGATAAAAATTATCAAAACCATTAGTATCAAGAGGTTGAGATATATTTACTCGATAATCTGCCCTGCCTGTTAGCCAATATGTGGTAGTATCGGTTTTTAATGTTATTGTATTTTTTTCAAAAGAAACATTTGATAATCCTTGAATATATTTAAGCCTTGCTCCAAAAACGAATTTTTCAAAGAAAATACGTGTAGCACTTAAACCTACTTCGTTGTATTGCACAAAGTCAATACCTGAGCCTGAAAAAACGGCATTTTTCCCAATAAACTCACTATTACCTCTCCATCCGAGAATTAAAAAATCTTTAGGATACCTTGCTTCAACAATCGTTTTGTTTTTTATTGTAAAAGAATAAAATATGTCTTTACTTTTCCATGATGATGAAATTATTTCAATATCTGTTTCTAATGAAATTGTACTAATATTATTTAAATTATTCAAAAAAATATCAGGATTCACATAAAAGGTGGAATCTCCCATTTGATGGCTTCCAATGTCATTTATTGAAAAATCGTTTTTAAAATCAATATTAAAATGAGAAATAAATGGAATACTAGCTGCATAGTTATAATCAGGAATGTAGGTTAAATCAGTGATTCCTCTTTGTGGTAAATTCTCCATAAAGTGACGAGTAACATGTTGTGAATATCCAAAATTCAAACAAAATACTCCAAGGATTGTAAAAATAATTTTATAAAACATCAACTTTCATTTTAGTTTTTAAACTTAATTTTATATCAAAAATGTAATCACTATAAATTTTTATATTAGTATTTCCTGAATTTGTTGTGGAAAGATTAGCCCTTACTCTTATTTTCCTTACCAAGCTTAGATTATCTAAACGGGCTTTATCAAATTCAATAACCGTAAGATTAACAGATGGCTCTTCAACTCTATAGTTTGCACCCACTACTCCTGAACGAAATACATAATCGTTAGTGTGAATCAAAGAGTCAAAAACATTATCAGTTGAATCGATAAAATAAAGTTGAACATCAGCTTCAACCGGAAATCCATTTATAACTAATAAATTAAAAAGCAAACTTTCAATTTGGTCAATATTTTCAATTTCAAAATCAGTGTCAAGAAATACTTCCCAATCATTAGTGTATCCATAAAGTGGTAACTCCAATTCGGTTTTTACATCAAAATGACTTGAATCGGTAGCAAAATTATTATATGTAACTCCTCCCTGATTTGACTGTAAAGTAAAATCTGAGGACATTTTTCCCGGGGCATATCTAATTAAATCTTGAATATTTGAATTTGTTTTATTCATATAAATCCCTGTTTTTGCAATCTTTCCCGGGTTTGAAATAGAAGGATAATTTATGTAAACAGGATTATCAACAGCAGATCCTGTAAGAGTAGCAACTCCCTGTGTTTCTGAATATGATTTTATAACAGGGTTTTTTAAAGTAATTGGTATCCCAACAGTATTATAAACATAAATATTATAATGCGGATTCTCAAAATGTATTTCACCAACTTCAGTACTTTCAAATAAATTAATATGTGTTGTGTCTGAATGATAATTAAATTTATGTTGTCCTAAATATCCTTGAATATAACTAAAATCTACATCTTTAAATTTTATTTCTACTTTTACTCTATCGTTTTTATGTACAAAATTAGAAGTACCGAACATTAAAATATTATAGTGAACTTTAAAAGCATTGAAAGTGGTATTTTGTTTGGTAAGATCAAGAGAAAAACTGTCAAGGTCAATTTGCTTATTTACTGTTACTTTTCCTTGTCCATTATAAGTAAATAGTATTAATTCAAAAAAAGGGTCTCCATTTACTCTTTTTAAAGAAGGTATTTCAACACGTATTTCACCTGACCGTGCAAAAGTAGATTCAATATCTATTTCTAAAATTCCATCTTTAAAAATAATTTTTTTTATTTCTTCATTATTATTAAAAGAATAATCGTGTGTCATTGTTGAATCAAACTCAATATCCTTAAGAAGTAAAATACTATCCAGTCCGCTTGTGTGATAATTAAAAGGACCTGTTGAAAAATTTTGATTAGGGATATTAATATAATCTTTTGCATAAGCAGAATATGAACTGCCCTTATATATCAGTGAAACCATATTATCATTACCTACATGATACAAACTATCATAATTTACACCTTTTACAAAATCAAAGATTGAAAGTTCAGCATGTATCAAGGGTACTGCAATTTCGGGTTTCCAATCTCCCATTTTAATATTTCTAATATTCTCAAAATCTTTGATATCGTCAATGCAAGATTGAAAAAATAAAAGCATCGGGAAAATAATTGCAAATAATAATAGAATCTTAAATTTTAGTCTTTTCACAATTTCCATTTTTATTGTTTTATTTCAAAATTATTGATATTAACATGTCATTATATCCAAAAATAAATACTTAATTTTGAAAACTGAAAGAAATAAGTGTAACTTGTTTAAAATCAAATATAACTCTTTTTTTACAAATCAAATCAATTTTATGAAAAAAATTTTAATAAGCATAAATGTAATACTTTTTTTATCTTTTATTACTGCAACTTTGTATGCACAAACAATTGATATTTCTGTTGCAAGAACAAAAGCTTCGGGTACAACTGTTACAATTGAGGGAATTATTACGAATGGTTCTGAATTTGGTACAATAAGATATATTCAGGATAATACTGCTGCGATTGCTGTTTACGATTATAATTTCTCTTCTGTAAAAAGAGGCGACAAAGTAAAGTTAACAGGTAAAATTACAGAATACAATAACCTTATTGAAATAACTAATGTTTCAAGCCACACAATTATAAGTTCAAATAATAATTTACCAAGCCCTGCCGAATTAAGTTTTTCAACAGGTTTTTCTGAGAATTATGAAGGACAGTTAGTAAAATTTACAAATGTTACTTTTTCTCAAACAGGAACTTTTGCAGGGAATCAAAATTATGATATTTTACAAAACTCAAATTCTGAAAAAGCAAGAATAAACGACAACACAAATATTGTTGGCTCCCAGATTCCAACAAAATCAATTACCCTTATTGGAATTATGAGTCAATACAAAAGCACTTATCAATTACTTCCCCGTGATTTATCAGATCTTGGATTTATGAATTCCATATTGACAGCAACAGAAATTAATACTACTGACATTACAATAAATTTTAAAACACAATATTCGGGAAGTACAATTTTGCAATACGGAATTACTAAAAATCTTGAACTAGGAGAAATTAGTGATAACAGTTCTGTAACTGATCACACCTTAAAAATCACCGGACTTCAACCTGCTACTTTTTATTATGTTAAAGCATTATCCATTAACGCAAGTAGTGATACTGTAATATCCGGAATTGCTTATTTTTCAACTGCTTCATTATCATCCGGAGAAATAAAAGTTTACTTTAACAATAGCGTTGACAACACATATTCCCAAGGTGAAAATGCAGTTTTTTTAAATCGTACATTTGATGATACTTTAGCTGCATACATCAACAGAGCCAAAGAAACTATCGACCTTGCAGTTTATAATCTAAATAATCAAGGATTCTCTGTTAATCTTTCTACAGCATTAAACAATGCTGCTAATAGAGGCGTCCGAGTGCGTGTAATAGGAGGTGGGAGTACTGCAAATCTTGGGTTTAACGATTTTTCAACAGACATTAATAAAATTAAATCACCTCAAGGAATCAACTATAAAATAATGCATAACAAATTTTTTGTTTTTGATGCAAATTCTTCAAATCCCGATGAAGCTATTGTATGTACAGGGTCAACAAACTTAACAGATGGTCAGATTCATTCCGACCCCAATAATATCATCATCATCAATGATCAAGCACTGGCAAAAGCTTACGTTATAGAATTTGAAGAAATGTGGGGTTCATCAACTTCACATCCTTCTTCTATGAAAGCGAAATTCGGTAAGTTTAAAAGCGATAATACTCCACATTTTTTCAATGTTGGTGGAAAATATATAGAATTATATTTCAGTCCTTCTGATAATGTGAACAATAAAATTATTGATGCTATAAATACTGCTGATGCAAGCATTTATTTTGCAACATTTGCCTTTACACGTAAAGTAATTGCTTACCCGATTGTTGACAGATTTAATGACGGAGTTTACGTGGCAGGTATTTTTGATGACATTGGTGGTTATAACAAAGATGCTTATGATGTGCTTCATGATGCAATAGGTTCTGACATAATTGAATATACTGGAAACGGAATTTTTCATCACAAATATGCAATAATTGACCATGCAATAACAGCACAGGATATTGACCCAATAATTATCACAGGTTCTCATAACTGGAGTAGCTCGGCAAATACCTCCAATGATGAAAATACTTTAATAATTCATGACGGATTAACAGCAAGTGTATATTTTCAGGAGTGGGCACAACGATTCAAAGATGAAGGAGGAAGCGTTTTTGTTGGTATGAAAGAAAATGAAAAATTAGTTAATGAAAAAACTAATCTTTCTTCATTTATTATTAATAATCAGCTCAATGTAAATATTAATTCAGAATCCAAAAATAATTCAATGATTCTTTTATATAATATTAATGGTAAACTTATTTTTAGTAAAAATGTTAATGTTGATAAAGGAAACAATAATTTTAGTTTCAATTTAAATAAATTGACAAGAAGCTTTTACATAATTAAATTCATTAATTCTGAAGTGAATATTTCTCAGAAATTAATTAAATAACTAATTCGGCATTAAAAACTACACTAAAATATTTTTTTAATTTTTCTTTTACTTCTTCCAAATTTATTTCTTTTTCAAGTTCTTTTTTTAAAGAAGTAACTTCCCTGCTTTTTATTCCGCAAGGAACAATTGTGTCAAAAAAACCTAAATCGGTATTAATATTAAATGCAAATCCGTGCATGCTAACCCACCTACTTGCTTTTACTCCAATAGCACAAATTTTTCTTGCAGTTAGTTTGTTGTCAGCATCCAACCAAACGCCAGTCATTCCATTTGCTCTGTTAGCTTCAAGCTTATAATCGTTTAAAGTTCTGATAATAACTTCCTCCAGCAAGTAAATATATTTCTTCAAAGTAATTTTAAAATTATTAAGGTCAAAAATAGGATAAGCTACAATTTGTCCGGGACCATGGTAGGTGATATCACCACCGCGATTTGTTTTATAAAATTCTATATTTTTGTTTTTAAGTTGTTGTTCTGTAAATAATAAATTTTTTATATCTCCACTTTTACCTAATGTTATTACATGATTGTGAACACAAAATAACAAATGATTTTTTGTTACAAGCTGTTCTATTTCTTGGATCTTTCTGTTTTTTATTTTTGTTTCAACAGTATTATTAAAAAGTTCTTCTTGAATTTTAAATGCTTTTTTGTAGGAAATTCTACCTAAGTCTCTATAATAAATTTCTGTCATTATCTATTTCACAAATTAAGGGAGGTTCTATAAATACATTTTTTTTAAGAAACAAAGATAATGAATAAGATGCAAGGCACAAATTTTTCTGAGTATTGGAGAGTTAAGAAATGCTGATAATAACTTTCCACCCGAAATAACATTTGTTGAATTAATGTTAATAAATAATGGATATTAATAATGTTTCAAAAGAAAGTTTGACTATTTTTGTCAAAAATAAATATTCAAAATGCAGGACATAGGTGAACTAATACGAACATTGCGAAGTAAGGATGGTTATCCGCTAAGAAAAGTTGCAGCATTCCTGGACATTGATCAAGCAGTGTTAAGTAAAATAGAGCGTGGAAAAAGAAAATTAAGCAAAGAACAGGTAATAAAACTTGCTGATTTTTATAATTACAGCGAAAAAGAAATGTTGGTTACTTTTTTTAGCGACCAAATAATATATGAGATTGGCGATGAAAAATATGCAAAGGACGCATTAAAAGTCGCTGAGGAGAAAATTGAATATAAAGTATTTAAGGCATTGGATAGAAATAAAATCATAAAACAAATTAAAAATAAATTAAACCAATTTTCAAAAGTCAGTAGTGCATGGATATACGGTTCTTTTTCTCGACAAGATGATATGCCGAAAAGTGATATTGATATTGCGATAAAAACAGATGAAGGTTTTAGTTATTTTGACCTCGCTGAAATACAATATCAATTGGAAAAAGAAGTGAATAGAAAAATTGATATAGGTTTTATTAGCTCTTTTAAACCGCACATTTTAAAAAATGTTAAACCGGATTTAAAACTTATTTATGAAAGATTATAGAAAAGACAGCTACGAAAGATTGATTCATATACAAAAAGCAATTAATGAAATTGAAACATTTACACTTAAAGTCAGTAAAAATGATTTTTTAAATGATAATTTTCTTTCTAGTGCTGTTTTGTTTCAGTTTAGCGTAATTGGAGAAGCTGTAGTTCATATAGAAGCAGTTTTATTAGATAAATATGAATATCCATGGTATAAAGTCAGGGCATTTAGAAATTTAATATCACATCAGTACTTTAATATTAAGTTAGAAGCTGTTTGGGATATTATAAAAAACGATTTATCCAAATTAAAACAAATTGTTGAAACAATTTTAAGAAATGAATTTTAAAGCGACCAAATAATATATGAAATAGGCAACGAAGATTATGCAAAAGAAGCATTGAAAGTTGCAGAGGAAAAAAATGAATATTTAAAAAGAAAACGATAATGGGGAAAGCAAGAAATATAAAACGAGCCAAAATGCTAAGGCAAAGAAAAAAGGATAGAGAAAATGAGAAGGTTTCGGAGTTAAATAATGGTGTTCATGGATTATCCTCAATTAAAAAGAGATTAGATAAAGAATTAAACACAGATGTGAAATTTAATTACAAAAATAACCTAAATGGCAGAAAAATTTCTGATGTTGTGTCTGAAATGATACAGCCTTTAATGGAAGAAGCAAGGACTTTTAAAGAAGAACAAAACATTGTTGGGCTTGGAGTTATGGCATGGAATTTAGGAGTGATAAAGAAAAAAAATGGGGAGAAAGAGATGCAAAAAGCACTTAAAGGCTTTGGTATGAAGCTTCCAAAAGAAATAAAAAGCATATTACTTGAATATAGTGAAGTAAAATGTGAAAATTACAGCGAATACAATGAGTTCATTCTTGATTATGAGTTAACAAGATTAAATTCACATCAAAACAATTTGACTGTATCTTATAAATCGGTAAATGAATAAAATATAGATATTATGCCAACACTAAATTTCAAAGGAAAATCATTTGTGCATAACCACCATTTGGTGCCAAAAAAAGATAAAAGCTTAACAGGCAAAAAATTTATAATTTAAATAAATGATTTTTTTCTAAAACTATAAATATTTTTTTATCTTTGTAACTAAATTTTAATTCATAAAATAAATAATATGGCAGGCATAAATAAAGTAATTTTAATAGGGAATCTTGGAGCAGATCCTGAAGTTCGCAGATTTGCAGAAGATACAGCAGTAGCAAATTTTAATATTGCTACAACAGAAAATTATAAAGATAAAAGTGGCGAATGGCAGGAAAAAACTGAATGGCATCGTATTGTAGTTTGGCGATTTCTTGCAGAAAGAGCTGAAAAATATCTTAAAAAAGGCATGAAAGTGTATATTGAAGGTAAACTTCAAACAAGGTCATGGGATGACAAAGATGGCAACAAAAAATATACTACAGAAGTAGTGGCACAAAACTTTCAAATGCTGGATAAAATTGAAAAAAAATCTGACTCGAGTTATGGCAGTCCACCACCACCATCTCCTGAAAATGCTCCAGAACAAGACGGAGCAGATGATTTGCCATTTTAATAAATTAAAATAGATATCAGAAATTGGAAATTGAACCCTTAGATCCTGACCCCTTTTTGTGTTTTTCTTCCTTTGTTTTATCAATAATAAAGGAACCATTATTATTTGATTTTTTTCTGCTTATTGCTGTACATTTAATTTTGCTTTTGTTCTCAGCATTTATTTCAGGTTCGGAAATAGCTTATTTTTCTCTCTCAGCAAAGGACATCACATTTTTTAAACACTCAAAAAAAGTTTCTGAAAGAAATATTTTTACTCTTTTGGATAAACCAAAAAAACTTTTAGCAACAATTTTAATTGTTAATAATCTGATTAATATTTCTTTAATAATCCTATTTACATTAACAATAAACAAATATTTTGATTTTTCAAATTACAATAAAACACTGACATTTGTTTTTGAAATAGGACTAATTACATTGCTTCTAGTTCTTTTTGGTGAACTAATTCCTAAAATATATGCAAACCAAAATAATAAACGATTTGCAAAATTTATGTCATTTCCACTTTTAGGCTTAACACCTATTTTTCATCCTTTTTCATTTTTATTAGTTAAGGGTACAAATGTTATTGAAAAACGTATTAAGAAAAAAGAATATTCTATTACTGCGGAAGAGTTTAATCAAGCTATTGATATTACCGCAATTAAAGAGAATAATCCCGATAATAAAATGATTCTTAAACGATTGGTAAATTTTAGCAACGTTTATGTTAAACAAATAATGATTTCACGAGTTGATGTTGTGGCTTATGATAGAGAAACGACATTCAACTATATTCTTGAAAAAATAAAAAATGATAAATATTCCCGAGTACCTGTTTACAAAGATAATCCGGATAATATTAAAGGGATATTGTACATCAAAGATTTGCTTCCTTTTTTTGAAAAAGACAATAATTTTCAATGGCAAAAACTTTTGAGAAAACCATTTTTTATCCCCGAAAACAAAAAAATTGATGACTTATTAAAAGAATTTCAAAATAAAAAAGTTCACCTTGCAATTGTTGTTGACGAATATGGGGGATTTTCGGGAATCATTACTCTTGATGATATTTTGGAAGAAATTATTGGAGATATTACTGATGAACTTGGTGATAGTATTGAGGATTTTTACTCAAAAATAGATGATAAAACACTTATTTTTAATGCTAAAACACCAATAACTGACTTTGTGAAAATATTAAACCTACCCGATAATTATTTTGACAAACAAAAAGGTGATTCAGAAACCCTTGCAGGATTAGTAATAGAAATACTTGGGAAAATTCCGAGTGAAGGCGAAAATATTAAAATTGCCAATTTATTATTTGTGATAAATGCTGTTGACAATAAAAAAATTGATAAAATAAAAGTGATTTTAAAGTAATAATTTTTCAATTTTTTCAAAAAGATTATCAATAAAAATTAAAGTCTGAATTTTATAGCTTGCACGTAATTTATTAATTTTATTGTTCTTCTTGCACAAAAGATTATCGGCAATAGCCTCTTCTGCATTTGTCAACCATGAGTCTTTGCTATCAGGCATAGGTCGGTAATATATTTGATGCACAGTACATTCAATAACATTTCCCGTTTTCACAATTTCTAAAGTATAAAACATTTGCACAGGAAATTTCTTCCTACGCTTACCAACTTTAATAACTGTTTTGCAATTTGCTTTTATTGAAATTTCAGATTCATAAACGATAATATTCTCAGAATTTTTAAGCCAATTGATTATTTTATCTTTGTTAAATATGCTAATTCTGATTTCTTTTCTAAATTCAATTTCCAATGATGAAGAATTTATCTTTAATGGAACAGCCAAAAGAGAATCCGTGTTTTGAGCAATTCCGTTAAAAAATGAGACTAAAAACATCAAGGTTATTACTTTTTTCAATTTGTTTTGTTTTTATTAATTCGTAATCAAAATGTATATGTTTAGGGGACTTCTAATAATTTCACTAAATTTGCAACTTCAAATTTAAATATTTTATAATGATACTTCATGAAATTACTTCTTTTTTAGAAAGCATTGCACCTCTTTCGTTACAAGAAGATTATGACAACTCAGGACTGATTGTAGGAGATACAAAAAAAGTTATTAATTCCGTTTTAATTTGCCTTGATGTTACCGAAGATGTTGTTGATGAAGCAATAAAGAACAAACATGACCTTATAATTTCCCATCATCCGATTATTTTTAAAGGATTAAAAAAAATAGAAGGTAAAAATTATGTTGAAAGGATAATAATTAGTGCAATAAAAAATGATATTGCAATTTATGCTATTCATACAAATTTTGACAACATTCTTTCAGGAGTTAACAAAACGATTTCTGAAAAGCTCAATTTAAAAAATATAAAATTACTTAAACCCAAAGCTCAACAACATAAAAAACTCATAGTTTACTGTCCCGATATAAAACTTTCAAATGGGAATTATGTTCCAGGAATAATCAGAAATGCACTTTTTAAAGCAGGTGCAGGCTTTATTGGCAATTATGATAGTTGCTCTTTTAATACAGATGGATTAGGTACTTACAGGGGACTTGAAGGTACAAAACCATTATTGGGTGAGCAAGGAAAAAGAAGTGTTCAAAAAGAAGTAAAAATAGAAACGATTTTCCCTTCTCATTTGCAAGAAAAAATTATTTCAGAAATGCTAAGTGTTCATCCTTATGAAGAAGTCGCTTATGATATTTATCCTCTTGACAACAAGCATGATAATACAGGGTCAGGATTGATTGGTGAACTTAACAATGAAATGGATGAAAATGAATTTTTTTTATATTTGAAAGATGTGATGAAAACAAAAGTTATCCGTCATTCAAAATTATTAAATAAAAAAGTTAAAAGAATTGCAATTAATAGCGGTACAGGATCATTCCTTTTAAAAAATGCCATAAAAGGCAATGCTGATGTTTTTATAAGTTCCGATTTTAAGTATCATGAATTTTTTGATGCGGATGAAAAGCTTGTTATTGCTGACATTGGTCATTATGAAAGCGAGCAATTTACAATTGATCTTTTATATGAGTTATTAACAAAAAAATTCCCTACTTTTGCATTTTTAAAAACTAATGTTTTAACGAATCCAATTTATTATTTATGGTAGATAAATCAACATCAATTGAGGAGCAATTAACATCTTTATTCACATTGCAACTAATAGATTCAAAACTTGATAACTTACAAAATATCAGGGGAGAACTTCCAATGGAAGTAAATGATCTTGAAGATGAAATCGAAGGCTTAAAAACCAGAGTAGAAAACATCGACAATTCTATTGATGATTATAAAAATCAAATTGAAGAACTTAACAATAAGATCAATGATGCCAATACTCTAACACTCAAGTATGAATCGCAACAAACTCATGTAAAAAACAACAGAGAGTATGTAGCAATTTCTAAGGAAATAGAACTCCAGAAGCTTGAGAAAATGGCAGCTGAAAAAAAAATTAAAGAATATAAATCTGACATTACTGTAAAAGAGGAGCAAAAAGGAGAAACTACAAATAAGCTTGATGAAAGTGTAGCACTACTTGCAGATAAAGAAAAGGAACTTGATGAAATTATAGGTGAAACACAAAAAGAAGCTGAAAACATTAAAAATTTACGTAATGGAATAGAACCTAATGTAGAAGAAAGATTACTAAAAGCCTACAATAAAATCAGAGAAACTTACAAAAATCATCTTGCAGTAGTAACTATTGAAAGAGAATCTTGTGGCGGTTGCTTTAGTCAAATACCTCCCCAAAGGCAACTTGATATAAAACTCTATAAAAAAATTATTGTTTGTGAAAACTGTGGTAGAGTTCTTATTGACCACAAACTTGGAGACAGCATTAAAGAAGAATTTAACAAGTAATTTATT
>JAYEOP010000223.1 GCA_034723125.1 Bacteroidota bacterium
CTTGATACAGCTTTTGAGCAAGATTGGAGAAAATACATAGGAAAAACAGGACTTGAAAGTTTTAATGACATAGTTACCACAGATTTTACTTACATAGCTGTGGGGCAGTGCAACACAAGAGGCGAAGGATATGAAGATATGTATGTTGTACACCTCGATTCCTTTGGAGACACAATTTTACACGAAACCTTTGGAGGCGATTCTGTGGATTATGGCTTTGCTACTGCAAGGTTTCCGGGGATGCCATTAGTTTATTTTGCCGGATATAACACGAGTTATGGGATTGAGGAAAGTGGAAATGCCTATGTGGGTGCATCATTAGCCATTAACATCTTTGATTATACCGACAACTGTAAAGTTTCTAGAGTTTTATGGGTTAATAATGTTATTGAGGGCAGGGATAATAATTCAGGATTAATGATTAAAGGAATACTTGGTGACGATACAAAAGAGAATAAATTAATAACATTTGCAATAAAAAATGAAATAAATGTACTTGCATTATTTAGTCTGGGTTTTATTTTTGACGATAGAAATATACAATATCAATACATAAGGGAGGATAAAGAACTTTATAAAGGCTATCTTGAAGACTTTATTGAAAAATGTAACAAGAAAGGGATTCTATGTGGAATGGTTACTGATAAAACAGTATCAGCAATGATGGATGCCGCACAATTTAACCAAGATTATTTTAACTATTTCAGGTCAGCAAAACTTGATTTTCAAATATTGGAACATGAGTATTGGAATGCACAAAACTTGAAAACATTAGATTATGTAAATCCACCAACAGAACCTGAAAAAATGGATGGTCATTTTGTAGATATATGGGACGACCATAAATTATTGCTTACAACTTTAAACAATTATTGTGTTAAGAATGCAAATTTTTGGGCTGTTTACGATTACCTTGGATTCTTTTATCATCGATGGGATGGAGTAGTCAATAATATTGACTATAATGGATATGATCATGACAACCTTTCTGTACAAAACTCAAAAGCACAATGGTTGGAACAAAATACAGATGGTATTTTTCTTCATTATTATACCAACTACCAATATAACAATGGTCTTGATTTTCTTAACAGTAATGTTTCTTCTTCCAGTCTGGTTGATAGGTTTGTTGAGCGTTTAAGCCTATTGGGTCAACAAAACAATAAGACAAATGTTTTTCCTATTTTTTCTGCTGAATATTATAAGTCAAGTGAAGATAACTGTGGTGAAGATCCTGATAGTGATTATCTTGGGAAATATCTTGATGGACCTGATGCAAATACAGGAACATATATAGGACATAACTTAAGGTCAGTTGAAGAAGAATATGTTGACCAACATGCTGATATGTACAATGATGTATCCTATGATTATATTCAAAATGTAAATCTTGCTTGTTTCAGTTGGTTTAAATATAGTTGTGTTGAAGATAAAGAGTTTTATTTACATCAAAATACTTATGATAATACCTTGCTTGATTGTCCTGATTTTACCGATTGGGTAATCGGGATCGAAGAATTAAATCTTAAAAGTCACAGTCATGTTTTTAAAGTTTATCCTAATCCTTCAAATTCAACAATTACAATTATAAGCAATTCAAATATTGAGATTTTAAGAATAAAGTTATATAATTCATTAGGGGAACTGATTTTTATGCAATTACCTAATTCGAAAATTACGTTTGTTGAAACCAACAATTTAAAGAAAGGAATCTATCTATTGCATATCAAGACTGAAAATAATTCTGAAATTCATAAACTTATAAAAAAATGAGGTACTCCTTGATAATTATATTACTGATTCTGATATCAAAATGTCAGGCACAAGAAATCACCTTTTTAAAAACAGATCAATTAAGTTATAACCCATATCGCTTGTATGTTGAAAAAGGATCCCAAATTGTAAATAAAAACTATCTTGTGGCTTATGATACTTACGAGGGAGTTGGTCACCATTATATTCGTTTTGTCCAATACGATGAGTATGGAAACAATATAAAGGAATTTTCCCCAAAAAGGGATTTTGGTATTGCATTTACTGATGACTTCATTCATTTTGATAATGGAGAATTACTTTTATTTGGTTTTGATGGGGATGTAAGTTTCAATTATTATTATGATAGTTCTGGTAATATCAAATGGAGAAAAGCAGATTCCTTTTACTATAGCTATAGGATGTTTGAGATACTCAATAGAAGTACAGCATTAACAGAATTAATAAAGAGAGTTAAGAACGGTACTTCTTTCGATTATTTCTCTTTTCTTTCAAAAGTTAATTTGGAAACAGGTAATCCAATATGGACCAAACCCAAATCATCATTGATTCCATATACGTTTAATGGTCCAATCAATTCACATTCTGTTCAAGTAGTTTCTGGTGACAGTTTTTATTATGTATTAGTAAGTTCAATAATAAATGATTCCTCATTATTAGTTAGAACTGATACAAATGGAAATATAATAAACTACAAAATATTAGATGAACCTAACATATATACTTTTTGTTATTTTAATGAGTACTTTGTTTTTGTTGAAGATGTTGGTATTTACCCAAGATCTACTTTCAAGCTTCATGGTTTCGACAAATACATGAATAAGAAATGGGTAATTGACACGCCAAAATATAACAGTGTTAAACGGGCAGAAATTCATCAGACCAAAACCGATAAAAATGGGAATTTACAGCTTCTTATTTATAGAAGGGATAATAACACAGATACTACATTTAACTATTATGAAGTTTGGACAATTGATACTTTTGGGGAAATTGTAAAGTACAGGAGGTATTACCTTCCTGGAGAACATTTATCTTTCAATTCTTTTGATTTATGTTCTGATGGTAGTTACTTTTTTGTTGGAAGTTCAACTTATAATCCTGATTACACGTTTATCCTTAAAACCGATAAAAATGGATATATTGAAAATCCTGAACTGTTTCCCTTGAAAATTGATAGTGTGCAATCTAATGCCATTTTTGATTATCATAGAAATAAAAGTATTACGATTTACCCAAATCCCTTCAAAACAAACTGCACCTTCCAACTACCTACTCAAACAAGCCAAAAAGCAACCTTAAACCTTTACTCCATCACAGGCAAACTAATAAAACAAGAAAAATTCAAAGGAAACAGCTATGAGTTTTTCAGAAGTGATTTGTCAGGAGGTTTGTATTTGTATCAAATTATTTTAGAAAATAAAATTTTTACAGGGAAGTTGATTGTTGGGGATTATTAAAAAAAATGCTTTTTGTTATTTTCCAGTTTATTCAAATCTTATAGATTTCACAGGG
>JAYEOP010000224.1 GCA_034723125.1 Bacteroidota bacterium
ATATAATGACCACTCATTATATTTCCATTATATATTTTGTTAAAAAAATCATAATTCAATATCATCCAATGGATTATCGTTCTTGTGCCTGTGCGTAGCACGCAGATAGGTCAAATCCCTTGTTGGTAATATGAGTATTAATTTCTGTAGTTTTAATATTTTCATGCCCCAATAAATTTTGAATATTTCTTAATTTTATTTGCAAATGTAATAATTATTTATTTGTTACACACTTTCAGTGTATTGTTTTTTTGCTCTTAAACCAAGTGTGTTGCATTTAGTTCAAGTATTAAAGGCTTTCAGCCTTTTTTCCTAATAGTTATAGCCTGAGTTCAAAGAGAGCTTATAAACAAAAACAAGTCTGAAAGACTTCAACAACAAAACTCCTAAATACACCAAAAAACCACAGGCTGAAAGCCTGAAAAAAAAGAATATTGGACTCAATAATTCTTTAATTATTTCGTTCTCATTAAACAAAAAGAAGTCCTTAGAGTTAAGTGTTACGAATAAACAAAATAAACAAATATATGAAATCTAAAACTTTGTTCTTATCGTTAATAGCGTTGATAATATTCACTTCAGTATCATTTGCCGATTCACCAATTACTTCTACATATTTTGCAACTGCTTACAAAGATTACAAAATCATTAAAAAAGCATCAGAAGCAAATGGACTTTTGACAAAAAAATTAATGAAATATTTATTGAAGAAAAAAAATCCTATTGATGTGAAAATGGCAATAATTAATGAGTTGAGTTGGGATATTGATGGGAGAACAAATTCAGTTATCTTTTTTGATTTTTTGAAAAAGGAAAGGGGATATGCTGATAAAGAGGATTTCTTGAAAAATGCCAGTGGAGATGAAATTTTATGCATGGCATATTTAAAAGCAATGGATGATTATTTTGATGTTAACGAAGCTTTAGTATTTGCAAAAAAAGCCCTTGAAAAAAATAATAAAAGTTATACTTTTAACATTATTACCGCCTTAATATCCGCTCAAAAAGCCTTTGATACAAACTGGTGTCAGGTGTATCACATAAGCAATAACGTAAGAATAAACAAGGAACTAAAAATGGATATGAAATCCAAAGCGATTGAAATAATCTTCGATTATCAGGATATTTACTTGGATACCTGTGAATAAATTAAGAATGTGATTTGTTTCTACATCCTTTTATTATGTATCTAACCTTTCTCTTTTAAAATTTTCTTATCCTACTGCAATTACGGACATTTCAATATCTACATCCATCGGGAGACGAGCAACTTCTATTGTTTCCCTTGCTGGTGGATTGCTTGAAAAATATGTTGCATATATTTCATTTATAGCTTTAAAGTTGTTAAGATCGGAAAGAAAAATTGAAGCTTTAACAACATTATCCATTCCCATTTTTGCTTCTTTCAATATTGCTTTTATATTTTCCAACACCTGTGTCGTTTGAGCTTCAATATTCGTATCAACAAGTTTTCCTGTAAAAGGGTCAATAGGGATTTGCCCTGAAACAAATAATGTGTTATTTACTAAAACAGCTTGACTGTAAGGTCCTATTGGCTTAGGTGCATTTTTTATATTTACGATTTTCTTCATTACGCTAAGATATTTTGATTTCTAAAAAACACGAAGGTATTAAAAATTTAGGTTCTATATTGATTTGTGTGGGTAAAAAAATATTAAAGCCACAGACTTCGTCTTTCGCAGACATGCTAAGTGTAATAGATGTAAGACTACGTCTGTCAAAGACAGATTCACAGATTACAAAATTACTCTTTTTGTAAAAGAACCTCCCTTAAGCAATTTGCGGTTTGCTATTATTGCTTTTTCCAACCAGCAATTCAATAAATTTATCAAGTCCGTATTCATTGTTTTTTTCTTTAAGTGCATCATTTAAAGCTTCTTGTCCTGCTTTCTTTAGTTTGTCAATATTTCCTTTTGATGCATCTGCCATATCCTTTGAATAGTCTCTTTTATCAAGTGGTACATCTACTCTTTTATAATTAAATTTATGTTGTTTTTCAAGTGTTCCAAACAAATGTTTCATTTGATAATGCACCGTATCAATACTTCCATCCATCATTATTTCAGGAATTGATTTTGCCCAATTAATAACTCCCCAATTTCCGCTTTTGTCAACATCGGGTAATCCGAATTGCCCTCCGCCTGTTCCAATTGATAAAATTAACATATCTTTAGCACTTGGGTTTTTGATTTCTGTAATTGTTGAGTTGCTACATTCTGCGTAAGCACACATTGTAGGATTATTTGCAAAAACACCTCCGTCAATATTTGCCATTTTTTCATTGCTCTTAAAATTTGTTATCTCAGCAGGAGGAAAGTAAGTTGGTGCAGCAGAAGTGGAACGTGCTACATCTTTTACTCTAAATTCTTGTTTATCTTTTTCTGTTTCCAAGTTTTTGAAGAAAAAAGAGGTTTTTTTAATCAAATCATAAGTTGTAACAATGCATGGTTTTATTAATTCACTCATTTTTAACTCTCCAAATTTCTCTTGAAAAATATTTTCCAAGTTTTGGGGGCTATATTTTGTTGCGTTTACAATTTGTCTGAGTCCTAACCAACTTTTTCGCTTTGAGGCATTAAAAATTGTGTATCCCTTTTCCGAATAAAACTCTAATGCTTGTTCGGCAGTGAATTTTGAGCTTGGGTTATTTTCGTTTTGCTCAGGATTTGGAGTGAGATAAAAACAGCTAAGTATTCCTCCTGTGCTTGTACCTACAATTATATCAAAAAAATCAGCTATTCTGCTGTTTGGGTTGTTAGTGATTTCTATTATTTTTTCTTCAACATATTTTAAAATCGTTGCAGGAATAATTCCTCTTATTCCTCCTCCGTCAAGTGATAAAATTCTTAATTTTTTCATATTTTTAATATTTATTTGCAAAACCTTTTTTCAATAACTCCTCATTTAAGCTAATCTCAGAATCTTTAAAAAATATTTCAGCAATGTATCTTCCGTAAACACCAGCCTTGCTTGTTTTGATTATGAATTCATTGTTGTTTTTTTCAAATCTTTCAACAACAAAATTTGTTGCTTGCATACCTTTTTTATATTCCTCCGAATCCTTTTTTTGCCTCCATGTTTCAGGAGTGTTAACTCCTTTCAATCTTATTCTTTGTTCAGTAGTTAATTTAAAACCAATGTCAATGATTACATCCATTGTGTCTCCATCAACAACTCTTTTTAAAATTGCTTTGTATTCGTACATATTTCTATTTTTAGAACAACATTATTTTTTTAATTACAGTTCCTTTTT
>JAYEOP010000225.1 GCA_034723125.1 Bacteroidota bacterium
AACTCTAAATACTTGGAAAAAAGTAAATATTAAAATAGCGTAAATATAACTATCTATATTTTTATCAAATATCTCAATCATTTCAAAATTCTCCCATATATAATAATGCGATTTTAACTAAAATTATTATAAATATAGATAAAATCATACTTGCACAGTTTTTTAATTACTATTTATATATCAATAATATAAATTATTTTTTATATAAATAGGTACAATAAAATCTTTGTAAATAATGTATTGTTTGGCTTAATCTAATATATTACTTACTTATTCATATTGTAATTGTAGAATAAAAGTAATATATGAAGAGTTTATAGAAAAAATAAATATGTTTTATTCTATTAAATAAATAATTTATCCCAAATTTCTTCTAGTCTTTTGGCTAAGCAATAAGCTAAAAGTGGAGGAACCGCATTGCCAATTACCTTGTATGCTCCAGATCCAGATAAATTATAAGAATCTGTTCTTTTAAGTTTTCTAACAAACTCGTAATTATCTGGAAAGGTTTGAAGTCTTGCACATTCTCTTACAGTTAGTCTTCGTTCTTCTTTTGATTTTAATTCATTAATATATTTGCCACCATTTTCTTTGCTTAATCGTCTATATTCAATATTACCATGATGCTCAGCACGTATAGTAGGAGATGTATGATTTAAATTAATCTCAATATTTCCCTGATAACCTTTACAAAACTTTGCTTTGGAATAAGCTTGCTGAGCTAAATCTAGATCCTCGTTTGGTTCCTTTAATTTGTAAAAAGCAGTTTTACAGGTTGAATAAGGTTTCAAACTTTGATTTTTTTGTATAATATTTTTACTTAGGGGATTATAATGTGTTATTTGTGGATATGGATTAATATAATCTGGGATTCTATTGGACTCTAGAAGTTCTGCTATTCCTTTTTTTAAATATTTTTTATTGAATCCTATAAATATAACTCTTTCTCTATTTTGTGGGACTCCATAATCAGCAGCATTTAAAACTTGCGATGGGACTACCACATATCCTTCACCATCAATTGATTTAAAGTCATTTTCAATAATTTGTTTAACATCTCCCAAAGATACTAAGCCCTTTACATTTTCAGCATAAAAAACTTTAGGTTTAGTAATTTCTATAACTTCTTTTAGCCACATGTAAAGCTGACCTCTATTTTCAGAACTAGCAATTGTTGTATTACATCTAGTGCTACCATTATGCCCTTTCTGGGACTTAAGACCTTGTCTTTTACCAGCAACACTAAAATCTTGACAAGGAAATCCACCAGTTACTATATCAACATTCTTTGGAAAATTAAACTTTCCATCTCTGTGTTTTTTGACAATATCTACAATACTTTCAGTATGAAAAACTTCTTGACTATTGTGCCCTCTTTCTTTGAAAAAAGGAATCCAAGCTGCAGCAGCTGGCTTTAAAATGTCATTTGCAAAAACTGTACTAAATGGTGTTTCTTGCAGAATAACTTTTTTACCTAAATCTTTTTTTACCCAGTGAGCATTTTTTTTTAAATTTAAATAGTCTCTCATGGTTTCAAAGTTTCCTTCAAAACCTAAATCCATTCCTCCAGCACCTGAAAAAAGTGAAACTAATCTTCTCTTCATATTAAATCTCCAAACTTATTTAGTTCGGCTTATTGTATCAAGTTTTACCATAATGCTAACTTTAGTATGTAGAATTATAGTATGCAATTAGATATTATTTTAATATGGAAAATAAAAATATAGATATATTACATAAATTTGGTGATAGAATTCAATCTTTAAGAAAAGATAAAAAATTGTCTCAAGAGGATTTTGCTCATATATGTGGACTACATAGAACATATATAGGTATGATTGAAAGAGGTGAAAAAAATATCACATTAAAAAATATTGAAAAACTGGCTAAAGCTCTAAATATGGATATATCT
This sequence comes from Bacteroidota bacterium, assembly GCA_034723125.1. Taxonomy (NCBI): domain Bacteria; kingdom Pseudomonadati; phylum Bacteroidota; species Bacteroidota bacterium. Next base: position 1,913 of record JAYEOP010000225.1, read on the forward strand.
GAGATAATGAAGGAGTTAAATGGCTGATATATTAACGCACCTAAGAGAAATTAGTTTTGGGTATTCTATTTTAAAAGGTGGAAATATTAATTTTAATGATTCTCCTGGTACATTTTTAGAATTTTGTAAGTCTAATATTAAAAATTGTGAATTTTTAACTAGAAATCAAATTTCAGCTAAAAGTACTAAGTTTTCTAGTGAAGAACTTAGTACTATTTCTAATGGTTTAAAATTAGGTAAATTTATAATAGACAATGGAATAATAAATAGTAATACTTCTAATGTAAAATGGCTTGGAAATGCTACACAAAGTGGAACAGCTTTTGATATTGAAATTGATAATATACCATTTTCATTAAAAGAAGATAGTTTTATATTACATAATATGGGGCTTTATCAACTTGTTAATATTATTACAGATAAAGTAATTTACAAAAGAGGGTTACATATTTTTGAAGAGTTTGCACCTCAAGAACTTGATCAATGGTTTAAAAAGACAAGAGACATAGTTATAGCTAAATTAAAAGAAGGTTCTTTTAGAACAGAAGATAGACAAAGAAAAAATATTAAATTAGCATATACTGAAGGAAAGTTATATTTATTTTATAATGGATTAGAGCTAAAAGTTGATAATTTTTCTGAATGTAATTATGAAAGATTCAAAAAAGAAATTAAAGGTGTTCTAAAAGAGAAAGTTTTTTCTAAGTTTATTAACCAAGAGATTTCTTCTTGTAATGAATATTTAAAAGCTAAAAAGCATTGTGCTGAAAAAGCAGGAGAAAATTTTGTAAAATTCTTAAAAGATAATGTTATTGAAAACCCTTCACCTAAATCATTATTTAACTTATTTAGAATAACAGATAGTAATTATTACTATGCAAAAACAACTAATAATTATATAGAAGTTTATAATATTCCTTCAAAAAATGAGTTTTTAAATAAAATAAAAATAACTGATATTTCGTACACTGTGCCAGATTCGCAATTAAATTTATTTACAACTATTGAGAATACAGAAACTGGTGAAAAACTAATAGTAAGAAATGAATTAAGATATAGTCATGGTCAACTTAACGGTACACCTGAGGCAAAAATGTATATAAGTGAAGGATCTTTATTAATAGCTTATCAGCCGATAGATACATAAAATTAAAATATTTTAGATAATTAAAGTATGTTAAGAAGATTATTTATAATAACTTTCAAACTGAAATTATGATTATGATAAACAGCACAGATAATAACAATACAAAACAAGCTATTAGGTATATGCTAATTGCATCATTTTTATTCTCCTTTACAATAGGATTTGCTAAATTACTTAGTGGCTATATGAGTTCAATTGAAGTGGTTTTTTTTA
>JAYEOP010000226.1:0-3789 GCA_034723125.1 Bacteroidota bacterium
CATAAAGTAGTCATTTGATTGTCATTAAGTTACAAAACCCAATGACAGCTTGGCTAAATGACTATTAATGACAATTGAATGACTTTTACATTCACATCCATTATTAATTCAAAGCCCAAGTATAATAAGTAATACAAAGTTTTCTTAGTGCCACTATTTAATTCTGTAGAGTTTTCTTAGAGACACAATTTATTTAACTTCAAAATTTTATCTTTGTTAGGTCAATTTGAATTTCATTATTAAAAAATTAACATGATTTTATTTTTTAAAGGAACTAATCGTACTTACTACCTTGTTGAATCAACTTCGGAATTGAATGAAAATGATATAAAAAAAATTCAATGGTTATTTGGCGAAGCTGAATATATTAAGGAAAAGGAATTAAAAGGATTTTTTACAGGACCAAGGAAGGAAATGATTACTCCATGGAGTACCAATGCTGTAGAAATTACTCAAAATATGGGCATTGTAGGAATTCAAAGAATTGAAGAATTTACAAAAACCGATACTACAAAAGTAGAGCATGATCCTATGCTTCAAGCTATTTATGAAAAGCCCGGACAAGATGTATTTTTAATTCAGGCAAAACCTGAAGCTGTTAGATTTATTGAAGATATTTCAAAATATAATGATGAGGATGGTCTTGCACTTAGTGAGGAGGAAATAAAATATCTTGAAGGAATAAGCAACAAGCTAAAAAGGAAACTTACTGATAGTGAAGTTTACGGTTTTGCTCAAGTGAATTCTGAACATTGCAGGCATAAAATTTTTAACGGTACATTTATTATTGACGGAAAAGAAATGCCCGAATCTCTTTTTGGAATGATAAAAAAAACATCAAAGGAAAATCCTGACAATATTATTTCTGCTTATAAAGATAATGTAGCTTTGGTAAAAGGTCCTATAGCAGAGCAGTTTTCACCTGAAACACAATATAAAGCAGATTTTTTTAAAACAAAAAAAATTGATACTGTAATTTCATTAAAAGCAGAAACACATAACTTTCCTACAACGGTTGAACCTTTTAACGGAGCAGCAACAGGCTCGGGTGGTGAAATTAGAGATAGAATGGCAGGTGGAAAAGGAAGCCTTCCGATAGCAGGTTCAGCAGTTTACATGACTTCCTATCCGAGATTGGAAAAGAACAGAAGTTGGGAGCAAAAAACAAAAGAACGAAGTTGGCTCTATCAATCACCTGAAGAAATTTTAATAAAAGCTTCTAATGGAGCTTCTGATTTTGGAAATAAATTCGGACAACCGTTGATTTGTGGTAGTCTGTTAACTTTTGAGCATTTTAGTAATCTTAAAAAATACGGTTACGACAAAGTAATTATGCTTGCAGGAGGTGTTGGATTTGCTAAAAAAAATGACAGCTTAAAAGCAATTCCGGAAAAAGGTGACAAAATAATTGTAATGGGAGGAGATAACTACCGTATTGGAATGGGTGGCGGAGCAGTTTCCTCAGTTGCTACTGGTGAATTTGAAAATAAAATTGAACTTAATGCTGTTCAAAGGTCAAACCCTGAAATGCAAAAAAGAGTAGCTAATGCCATTCGTGCCTTAGCGGAAATGGATAAAAATCCAATTATTTCTGTTCACGACCATGGTGCAGGTGGACATCTTAATTCTTTATCGGAACTTGTTGAAGAAATCGGTGGGAAAATTGATATTTCAAAATTGCCTGTTGGCGATAAAACTCTTTCTAACAGAGAGATAATTGGTAATGAATCTCAAGAAAGAATGGGATTGGTACTTAAACAAGTTGATATTGAGTTGTTGCAAAAAATCTCCGAACGTGAAAGAGCTCCTTTTTATGTTGTTGGCGAATGCACAGGCGATATGAATTTTAAGTTTGAAAATAAAAAAGGTGAAAATCCCATGGATCTCAAACTTGAATATTTATTTGGTAAACCACCAAAAACAATTTTAAAAGATAAAAAAATAAAATCCGATTTTGGCGAATTGAAATATTCAGAAAACAATATTACAGAATATCTTGAAAAAGTTCTTCAGTTGGAAGCTGTAGCTTGTAAAGACTGGCTTACAAATAAAGTTGACAGATCGGTAACAGGAAAAATTGCAAGGCAACAATGTGTTGGTTCTGTACAATTGCCATTAAATGATGTTGGCGTTGTAGCAATTGGATACGAAGGCAACAAAGGTATTGCAACATCCATAGGACATGCATCAGTGAGTGCATTAGTAAATCCTGAAAATGCTTCACGTCTTTCAATAGCTGAAGCATTAACAAATTTGATTTGGGCTACTGTAAGGGATGGAATAAAAGGTGTTTCCTTGAGTGCAAATTGGATGTGGCCTGCAAAAAATGAAGGTGAAAATGACCGACTTTATTCCGCAGTAAAAGCAATCAGTGATTTTGCAATAGAACTTGGAATAAATATTCCTACAGGAAAAGATTCATTGTCAATGGTTCAAAAATATCCTGATGGGGAAAAAGTATTTTCTCCCGGCACTGTGATAATTTCTTCAGTTGCAGAAGTTTCTGATATAAACAATATTATCACTCCTGTGATAAAAAATGTTAGTGATTCGTCAATAATTTATATTGATTTTTCAAAAAGTAAATTTGAACTTGGTGGTAGTAGTTTTTCTCAGATAATTAATGAATTGGGAAACAAAACACCTGATGTAAAAGATGCTTCATATTTTGCAAAATCTTTTAATGTTGTTCAAAAACTTATCAAAGAAAAGAAGATACTTGCAGGTCATGATATTTCCGCAGGAGGAATGATAACTACACTTTTAGAAATGTGTTTCCCTACAAATAAATCAGGGATGGAAATTGACCTTCAAGAAATTGGAGAAAAGGATAATGTAAAATTACTTTTTTCAGAAAATCCGGGAATAATTATTCAGGTTGAAGAAGTTGATTTTGTAAAAGAGTTGCTTGAAAAAAATCAAATCAAATATAATATTATTGGTAAAACGAATACAGAGAGAGTTTTATCAATAAAAAATAAAAAAAATATTTACTCTTTGGATATTAATAAATACAGAGATATTTGGTATAAAACATCCTATTTGTTTGACAAAAAACAAAGTGGAGAAAAACTTGCCCTTGAGCGATATGAAAATTACAAAAATCAGGAATTGAAATTTAATTTCAAAGAAAGCTTTACAGGAAAAGCATCTTCTTATGAAATTGAACCGGGACGAAAGAATAGAACAGGAGTTAGAGCAGCAATAATTAGAGAAAAGGGTGTAAACGGAGATCGTGAGATGGCTTATGCTATGCACCTCGCAGGTTTTGATGTTAAAGATATTCACATGACTGACCTAATTTCTGGAAGGGAAGATTTGAGTAGCGTAAACTTTATAGTTTTTGTCGGTGGTTTTTCAAATTCCGATGTTTTGGGTTCTGCAAAAGGTTGGGCAGGAGCATTCCTTTACAATGAAAAAGCAAAAAAAGCTCTTGATAATTTTTACAAACGAAAAGACACTTTAAGTCTGGGTGTGTGTAACGGTTGTCAGTTGATGGTTGAACTCGGCTTGATTTATCCTGAGCGAAAAGAAAAGCCCAAAATGCTTTTAAACGACTCCAATAAATTTGAATCAGGCTTTATAAATGTTGATATTCAAGAGAATAGCTCAATCATGCTTAAATCACTTGTTGGCATGCGATTAGGTGCTTGGATAGCACATGGAGAAGGAAAGATAAAATTTTCTGATGATGAAGCAAACTATAATATTCCTTTAAAATACAGTTATGAGAACTATCCGGGCAATCCTAACGGTTCTGATTTTTCAGTAGCAGCAATTTGTTCTGAT
>JAYEOP010000226.1:3889-13379 GCA_034723125.1 Bacteroidota bacterium
TTACTTTTTCCTCTGCGTTTCTGCGACTCTGCGTTTAAACAAATAACCAATCGTAAAAATATTATTCTTTCATTCTAATAATATTCGCTCCAATATTATTCAATCTTTTTTCAATTTGTTCGTAGCCTCTGTCAATTTGTTCAATGTTATGAATGTAGCTTGTTCCTTCTGCAGAAAGAGCGGCAAGCAGTAAAGCAACCCCTGCTCTAATATCAGGAGAACGCATTTTAATTCCTTTTAAAGGATATTTTTTTTCCGAGCCTATTATTGTTGCTCTATGAGGATCGCAAAGAATTATTTGAGCTCCCATATCAATGAGATTATCAACAAAAAACAAACGGCTTTCAAACATTTTTTGATGAATAAGAACATTGCCTTTCGCAAGAGAAGCAACAACAATTGCAATGCTTATCAGATCGGGAGAAAAGCCCGGCCATGGTGCGTCATAAATTGTTGGAATAGTTCCATCAATCTGTGTTTCAATTTCATAAATCCTTTGCTCGGGAATAATTATTTTATCATCATTAAAAGCGAAGCTTACACCAAGTTTTTTAAAAACATTAGGAATTATTCCAAGTTCTTCTTTTCTTGCATTATTAATCACAAGCTCTGAGCCTGTCATTGCCGCAAGCCCAATAAAACTACCTATTTCAATCATGTCCGATAGGCATGTATGCTCACAACCACCAAGTGAATCAACACCTTCAATTATTAGTTTGTTGGTTCCTATATTGGAAATTTTAGCACCCATTGAATTCAGCATTTTACACAATTGCTGAACATAAGGCTCGCAAGCAGCGTTGTAAATTGTAGTTTGCCCTTTTGCTAAAACGGCTGCCATTACAATATTCGCAGTACCTGTAACTGATGGCTCATCAAGATGAAGATATTTCCCTTTGAGTTTATTGGCAGTAATTTTAAAAAAACCTGATTGGCTGTCATAATTAAACTTTGCACCTAATTCCTGAAAGCCAAGTAAATGTGTATCCAATTTTCGTCTTCCGATTTTATCTCCTCCGGGTTTCGACAAAATCATTTCTTTGTAACGTGCAAGTATAGGTCCTATCAACATTACAGAACCTCTGATGTTTCTACTTAATTTTACAAAATCATCCGACCTTACATTATCAATATTTACATCATTAGCTTGAAATTCGTAAGAATTCTTTTTTAAACGTTTTACTTTTACACCAAGCATTTTCAATAAATCAATTTGCCTAAAAATATCTTTAATTTCAGGTAAATTATTAATAACGACTTTGTCATCAGTCAGTAAAACAGCAGCAATAACCTGCAAAGCTTCGTTTTTTGCCCCTTGAGGCTGTATTTCGCCTTTTAATTTTACAGGACCATTTATTTTGAATACGTCCATTTTTATTAGTATTTATTTTTATTACGCCTTTTCTTTTTATAATTATTTGATTTTTTCTTGCCAAATTTTCTTGATGGCTTAAATTTAGCTGCTTCCGGCATTACATCAAGTAATATTTTCCCATTCGATAATTCTTTAAGATGTCCGATAATAACCTCATCCGCAACAGAATCATTGTTCCATGATTGGTAAGCTGTTCTCATGTAATTGGCAATAGAATTTATGATTTTATTTTTCATTTCTTCATCTTCAAGCTCTGTTACCTTTTTAATAATTAGCTCTACATTTTCACCATAAAAATGATACTTATGATGTCTTTTTGAATAGCTTAGAAGTTTTTTGTCTTTGTACTCAAATGGTTTTTCTTTTCTTTCAGGTTTTGGAAATGGTGAATCAATATCCAATTTATAATCTGACATAATATACAAATGTTCCCATAATTTTTGCATGTACTCAGGTTGATTTTTGGACTGACTTCCCAAGCTCATCATTATGTCAATTATAGAATAAGCAATTTTTGTTCTATCTTCTTTATCTTCAACTTTTAATGCAATATCTATTAGTAAATGAACATTCCTACCGTATTCAGGTAATATAAGTGGGGCTTTCTCTGTGTTATAATTCATAAAAAATACTTATTTTCTAAAGGGGGTTCTATAAATACATTTCTTTTTGTTCTCATTTATTTTATATGGAATTTCATTTCCAATACAAGCAATAAAACGCTATTAACAATTTTTTAATATCTATGCTAAATTATTAAGGATTACAAATCTACGCAAAATTTTATTATTGGATTAAGGTTAAAAATAATTTCTGCAAATTAATATTCTTAGTCAATAATTTTCATTTTTGCAAATTTTAACAATATCGTTTTTTGTCCAAAATCAGGGAAAAAAATTGTTGCTTTTTTATTATTTAAATTCCCTTCAATATTTAAAATTTTCCCTTTACCAAATCTGCTATGTTCAATTTGCATACCTACTTGCACATTTAACATGTCCTGTGCTCTAAAATTAGAAGGAAGATTCGGTTCTACTTTTTTTATAAATTTTGTTCTTCTTACTGGCTTAGGTACGACTTGCTTTTGCGGAATAGCTCTCTGGGGAGTAGTAACTATTGTTTCATAATCTAAATATTTGCTTTCTATTTCTTCAATAAACCTACTTGGTTCATTAAAAGACATGTTTCCCCATTGAAATCTTGACTCTGCAAATGATAAAAATAGTTTTTGTTCTGCTCTGGTTAAAGCCACATAAAAAAGTCGTCTTTCTTCTTCAATATCTTCTCTGGTATCCAAAGCCATTTGTGAGGGAAAAAGTGTTTCTTCCATCCCAACAACAAAAACCACAGGAAATTCAAGTCCTTTAGCAGAATGAATAGTCATTAAAGGTACATAATTATCCGAATCAGCTTTGGTATCTGCATCGGTTAGCAAAGAAACTTCTTGTAAAAATGTGCCTAAACCATTATCTTCAATATCCTCTCTTATTGAAAATTCCTTTATTGCAGTTAATAATGTTTGCAAGTTTTCATACCTTGATTTGTTTTCAATATCCTCATCTTCATACAGCAATTTCTGAATACCTGTTTCTTTTACGATTTTTGAAACTGCTTCAAAAGCATTTTTTTGTTCTATTTCTATTATAAAAGATTTGATTAACATTGTAAAATCCCGAATTGCATTTTTTACTCTAGCACTCAAAGGAGAATCGTCTATGTTGCATGCTACATCCCAAAGTGAAACATTATTTTCGTTTGCCCAAACAGATAATTTAACAAGAGTAGTAGCTCCAATTCCTCTTTTAGGATAATTTATTATTCGTCTTATTGCTTCTTCATCTTTTGTGTTAAGTGCTAATCTGCAATAAGCTAATACATCTTTTATTTCTTTTCTTTGATAAAATGAAATTCCACCGATTATCCTATAAGGAATTCTTAGTCTTCGTAGTGATTCTTCAAAAGCTCTTGATTGTGCATTTGTACGATAAAGTATTGCAAAATCTTTGGGTTGAAAATTTTTATTTTTTAGTTCATTAAAAATAATATGTACTACCTTTTCTCCTTCATTATTTTCAGAGTTTGCTTTTAAAAGTTTTATTTTGTTACCCTCTAAATTTGATGTCCACAATTTTTTTTCAAGCTGATATTTATTTTTCTTAATAACATTATCAGAGGCGGAAACAATCATTTTTGTCGATCTGTAATTTTGCTCCAGCTTAAATATTTTTAGTTCGGGATAATCCTTTTCAAAGTTCAGAATATTTTTAATATTTGCTCCCCTGAAAGAATAAATACTTTGAGCATCATCACCTACTACACTAATATTTCTGTTTGATGCAGATATTTTTTTAATAATTAAATATTGAACAAGGTTAGTATCTTGAAATTCATCAACAAGTACATATTTAAAAAATTGTTGATATTTATTTAAAACATCAGGAAAAGTATCAAGTAAGTCATGAGTTTTTACCAATAAATCATCAAAATCCATGGCACCTGCCTTAAAACATCTTTTTGCATATTCAACATAAATTTCTCCTAATTTAGGTTTTCCTGTTGAAATATTTTCAGCATTTATTTCTTCATCTTCAAAATACTTTATTGGTTTAATAAAGTTGTTTTTTGCATTTGATATTACGTTATAAACAAATGAAGCTTTATACAATTTTGCATCTAATTGTTTTTCTTTAACTATTGTTTTTATCAGTTTTTTGGAGTCCTCTGTATCATAAATTGTAAAATTTACCGGATATTTTATTTTCTCAGCTTCACGTCTTAAAATTCGTGCAAAAACAGAATGGAAAGTTCCCATCCACAAGTTTTTTGCTTCAGTGCCAATCATCGCTTGAATTCTTTCACGCATTTCGCTTGCCGCTTTATTTGTAAAAGTTAAAGCTAAAATTTTAAAGGGGTCAATATTGTTATGTACAAGATATGCAATACGAGTTGTAAGAACACGTGTTTTTCCTGAGCCGGCACCTGCAATGATTAGTGATGGTCCGTTAATGTGTTGAACAGCTTTTCTTTGTGCTTCATTAAGTTCAGAAAGAATGTTTTCCAAAATTATAGATGTGTTTAATTATTCAGTAAAAATTATTTTTGTCAAAAAAAAACCCCTTGAATTTACAATCATGGTAATAAAATTTTGACTGTAAAATTAATAATATTTTTACAGAAATGCAATTTGAATTTAATTATTATGAAAAAATAGCAGACTATTCGGAAATAATAATTCTTTTAGGAAAAGATTCAATAAATTAACTTCTTCTCTCTTTGATTCTGGCACTTTTACCACTTAATTTACGGAGATAGAAAATCTTTGCTCTACGAACTTTTCCTCTTTTCTTTATTTCAATTTTCTCAATTTTTGGTGAGTTTATTGGGAAAATTCTTTCAACTCCAATACCGCCTGAAATTTTTCTTACTGTAAAAGTTTTTACTTCTTTTTCACCTTTTTTTTGCAATACAATTCCCTGAAAAGGTTGGGTTCTTTCTTTTTCACCTTCAATAATTTTGTAATAAACAATTATTGTATCTCCTGCATTAAATTCAGGCAGGTCTGTTCTTGTACTTTCTTTTTGCACTTCTCTTATTAGCTCGTTCATTTTAACTCTATTTAGCGGTTTTAAAATGGAGTGCAAATATAAATAATCTTATTCTTCAAACAACCTTTTATTTGATTATTTTTTTTGATTGTCAAATTTTCACTAAAACCCTATTAAAAAATCCATTACAGCTTATTATAAATATCAGGTCTTTGCTTTTTTGTTTTTTCCAATGCTTTTTGATATCTCCATTCTTCAATTTTTTTATGATCTCCCGAAAGTAAAACATCAGGAACATTCATATCTCTAAATTTTTCGGGTCTTGTGTAAACAGGTGCATCAAGCAACTCCCCTTGAAAAGAATCAAGCAGAGCCGAGCTTTCATTAGAAAGTACTCCGGGTATCAAGCGGATAATAGCATCGGATAGTACTGCTGCTGCAAGCTCGCCTCCTGATAGCACATAATCTCCTATTGAAATTTCTTTGGTTACAAAATTATCTCTTATTCGCTGATCAATCCCTTTGTATCTTCCACATAGTAAAGCAATATTTTTGTTTAGCGATAACTCATTAGCAATTGATTGCTCAAATTTTTTCCCATCAGGTGTTAAAAAAATTATTTCATCAAGCTTTACTTCCTTTTGAATATCTTCAAGGCATTTTACAATTGGTTCAATACGCATTACCATCCCTGCTCCACCGCCAAATGCATAGTCATCAACCTCTTTTCTTATTCCACTTTTTATCCCATATTCTCTAAAATTATAAAGAGATATTTTAACCAATTTTTTATCAACCGCCCTTTTAATTATTGAATCATTAAAAAATCCGTCAAACATTTGTGGGAATATGGTTAAAATGTGGATATGCATTTTGTCAGTCTAATAAATTTTGTAACGAAATTAGCAAATATTTTAAAAACAGGATTTTTTAGCAAGTCTCTTAAGGGAGAACCTCCCTTTAATTATTTCCCATCCACATAATCCTGCAAATAACTAAATTTTTCTTTTAATTTCCCGTTTTCAGCAATTGTAGCATTTTGTAAAATTTCATGATGAGGATCTTTTAGATAAAGTGGGATTAGTTTGTTTAACATCACACTTCCAAACATAATTGATGCATCTCGTGGTAATTCATTCGGAAGATTATCAACAGTCATCATGTCAATACTCTTTTTTGTAAAAGCATCACATTCTTGCATTTTATCAGCATCAAAACCATAATAAGGATTTGCAATTGTAGTAGCTTTAATTGTTATTGGAACTGAACCGTTAATATCGCAAGATACATCAGAAATAACTTTTATATTAAAATTTTTGGCTGTAACATCCTCTTTGGTAAAAAGCCTTGGAGCATCAATATCCCAATACATACCATTTATTAAAATATCCGTTTTAGAAAGGTATTTTTCAAATTTACTTTCATAGTCTTTAGGATTATCAAAAAAGTGCTGAAATTCAAAAGCCTTACCTTCTTTATGTTTATTTATTTCGTCAACATCAATTTGAAGATAAACCGCTTCATCAAATTTTTTTGTTAAAAATTCTTCTGAACTAACTCTTTTTATTTTTGCTTTATCAAGAACTAAAATACAACCATTAGAAACTTTACCTGTTCCAGTAACAATAATTCTTGCTTTTCCAAAGTTTGCATTTTCATATTGTTTAATCATTTCGTTATAGTCATAGCATTCAACAGCTCTTTTAAAATCATAAGCTCCTGTTTTCTTTCCCCACATAAGCAATGCATAGTGAGTACCCACAATTCCTGCATATTTGCCAAAACCAATTAATCTTATTCCATTTTCATCAACAATAATTTCATAGTCAATTAATCGAATATTTTTTTTTAACACTGTTTTTAACAAATTCCGGTTATATAGTTGTTTTTTAAATGTATGCGAAAAAAACATATAATCTTTTCCTTCAATTAAATGCTCTATGGGGACTTCTTTAACTCCCAGTAAAAGCTGACAATCACTAACATTCTCTACAACATTCAACTTTAGATTTCTATATTCTTCATCTTTAAAACATCTTGCCTTTGATGATTCAATATTAATAATTAATTCATTATTTGTTGCTGTTAATTGGCTAAGCTGAATCGGTGTTAATGCTACTCTTGAATCCGGTGGATTTTTTCTTTCTTTAATTAACCCTATTTTACATTTTTCCATAAAAGTTTATTTGTAAATCTTTTTATAGTGAATTTAAAGTGTTAAAAAATTGAATTACAAATAAAAATAAAGTATTTTGATATTTTTGATTTTTGTATAACAAAATTTAATTGCAAGGAAATATTTCAATTTTAAAGCAATGAAATAGTTAAAATCCCTTTTGATGTCCATGCAAAACCGAAAGTAAAATACGGGAATTGCCAAGCTTTTTCTGTTTCCACATCAGAACTTCTGTATTTGAATTTCAGCTTATCACAACAAACACCTTGCATTTCTTTTGTCCATGCAAATCCGTATCCTCTAAAAGGAAATTTTAATTTTTTAATCCTTTCTGCTTTTTTAATTTTTAATTCAAATTCATTACCGTTTATAGTTCCTGCCATTTTCTTTTCCCAGCAATATCCGTATCCGAAATAAGGAAAGCTATATTTTTTTGCCATACCAACTTGATTTGTTGTTAATTCAACAAATAGTTTGTTGTTGTTACCTTTCATTTTTTTTACCCACCCAAAACCATAACTACGATAGGGATAGCTGAATTCTTTATACTTCCCGACATCTGTGGTTAGCACTTCGATATTAATTTCACCATTGTTTTCTTTTACAAGCTTAACAATTTCTTCATAATTATTTTTCGAGTTTTTCTTTGCTTTTCTTTCTGTTGGCAATGAGTATTCAAGAGGGATATTGCAAGTAGGACACTTTTCAAGCCAGTCAACATATTCACATTTACAATTTGGGCAAAACATACAATCTGGTTATTATTTCAACAAATCTTCATTTTTTTTAAAGCACTAATCTACAAATATAAATTGATTCAATTTAAATAATTTTTTTTAAATATCGTTATCTTTTTTTATTAAAGGTATATTTATTGTATCTTTGTGGCGAAAAAAATAGTTCTTTATTTTATTGGGGCCGACTGGATTTGACAGGTTAGGAATGGAAGTTGTAAGCATGTCGGGTAATGTGGACAATCCCGTAAATCTTTTTCACACAATAATAATTGACAATAACAATTATTCTATAGCTGCGTAGTCAAGGACTATCTAGCTATTCTTCTTGAATCATTTTTTCCGTTAATGATTCAGCATAGAAGATCGAATCAATGGAATACGTTTGTTGAGGTTCCGACAACAAATCGACAATTTAAGGTTCTTTGAGTAAATTTTGGTAAGCATTTGACCTAATTTACTTGAGTACAACAAAATGCTAAACATGTAGAAAATAAGTTTTGTACTCTCTCTGGACGGGAGTTCGAATCTCCCCGGCTCCACTAATATTTTTCTTAAAAGCCCCCAATATTAATGCAATTTTAAGTATTTTTGCTTCATTTATATTAATCTTGTTTTAAAAAATTTTAAATATGCAATAATGAAGATTTTCTCTTTTAACATAAAAATATTATTGCTGATTTTTTTTACTTTATCCGTTGTTAAAACAAATGCACAACAAGATTATCGTTTGAAGGTATTGTTAAAATTACAAAGCCTTGAAAATTTAAACATTAAAGGAATAAAGATTGAAATAAATCAAAGAAATGGCAATAGTAATGAAATTGTGTATTCAACAGACACTTTAGATAATTATATTTCCCTTGAACTTGATAAAGAATATACTATACATTTCTCTCATCCAAAATATTATTCAAAATCCATAGAAATAGATACCAGAGTTCCTAAAAAAAAGAAAACTCAAAATTTTATGTTTGAAATTGAAGTTGCTTTTGATAAAAACTGTGAAAATAATCCTCGCTTTGCAAAAATTATTGACGTAGCTATTGGTAGATTAGATTATAACCGTAACAAAAATAATTTCTATTACGATAATAGATACACCTTTAAAATGGGTGAAAAATATGAGACTCTTAAAAAGCTAAGATGCAAAATTGCTAAGGAAATAGAGAAAAATAAACGTAAAACTGAAAAACTTGCAAAACGAAATGCGGACATTGCTAAGATGAAAGAATTACAGGCAGAACAGGAAAAATTGCTTGCACAACAATCACTAATCATTAATCCTGAAAAGAAAGTTGTATCAAAAAGTAGCAAAAAAAAGCCTAAAGAAAAAGTTGCTACTGTAAAAAAACAACCTAAAAAAATTGTTTTTGATAAAAATCAAAAGGAAATTCATATTTTCCCCAAACATGGCTGGCCTTCGGAACTTGCGAATTCAATACTTGAAGAAAATTATAAGCCAAAAACAATTGGAACCTATACCTATGACCTGAGAAAAGGAAGAAAAGATTTTTTTGTTAGCGATGCTGATGAATTAAGAAAAGCTTTTCCTGATGAATTCAACAAGGCTTTTGATAATTGGGATTATATTGTGAAAACAAATACTAATTACAAAAATAAATAAAGGGAGGTTCTGTAAATAGTGGCTATAAGAAAA
>JAYEOP010000227.1 GCA_034723125.1 Bacteroidota bacterium
TTTATCCATACGGACAGGTTTTGGTGATTTGTTTATTTGGTGATTTGTTTATTTGTTTCAATAGTCATTTAGTGGTCATTTGCTTCGCTGTCATTTAATTGTCATTAAGTTGTTTATCCATACGGACTCATACGAGCTAACTTCGTGTCGCAAGTTTTGGTTATTCGGAATTTGACTGCCGACTGAGGACTGAAGACTGCCGACTGTTTTTGACTGCCTACTGAGAACTAGGAATAACTCAATCTTCCCAACCAAACTTAATATCCACTCTTCTTTTTAGTTTTTTATCCTGCTCAGTTTCATTCAATTTCTGTGCTTCTATTTCACCGTAGTGTTTTACTTTAATTCTGCTTTCGTCAATTCCCATTATCACAAAATATGTCAATACTGATTCAGCTCTTAAGCCTGATAATTTTTCATTTGTTTTATTATCCCCAATATCACAAGTATAACCTGAAACTATTACGTTTAAATCATAATCATCTTCAAGAAGTTTTACAATATCACTCAGCACATCTTTTTGTTCAGGATAAAGTAAATAGTCATTTAATTTAAAATAAACCTTTTGTGCTTTTGGCAAGTCTTTAAGCCTTTCCCCTGGCTTTAGCCTTACTACTTCTGCAATAAAAATATTACTTAATTCGCTATTTCTGTTACTTGAAAAATAAGCAGTATTTCCATGAACAGAAAAATATGCATCAAAATCACGTGAGTTTATTGGCTTACCTAAATTTTTTGGATATGACCAACTTGTCCATGAATCATTAAGCCTTGTTGACATATAAACATCCGCACTACCGTACCCTCCTTTCCCTGCACTTGAATAATAAAGTGTTTTTCCATCTTTGTCTAAAAACGGAGAGATTTCATAACCATAGGAATTTATTTGACTTCCAAGATTTATTGGCTTACACCATTTCCCATCTTTCTTTAAACTCACAAAAATATCTTCTTTACCACGTGAATCATTGTTGAAAGCAGAAATTAATAATGTATCACCTTCGGGATTCATCCAAAAACCAAAATTATTACCTTCAATATTTAGTCCCGGAATTTTAATTTCTTCAGGTTCACTCCATCCCGATTCTTGATTTGTGGTAAATGAAATACCTGCTTTCATGTGTTTTTCTGTTTTGTAAACATTCAATAAATACAATCTTGTTCCATCAGAGCTAATGCCTACAATTGCATTGTTTGCTTTGTTATTTAATTTGGGGAAACTATTATTAGCTGTACTATATTTTTGTCCATTGATATCGCTGACCCAAATATCCTGACCGCCCTTGATACTCCCAATATTTTCTCGTGATAAAGCTCTGGTAAAATACAATTTTGTACCATCAGAAGAAATCAATGGATAAGCTTCTTCTGCTTCAGAATTAACAGAAGGTCCCAATTTTACAGCTTCCTTATATTTTATTTGAATTACTTGACTTTTTGAAATCGGAGAACAAAAAAAAGATAAAAACAAAAAAATTATTACAATTCTATTCATATTATTTTTTATTAAAAAATATAACCTAAGAGAAATTCATGACTACCTGAATTATAATTTTGAATTCCGGTGGTGCTGTAATCAAAAGAATAACCAAATTTAAGATCCTTATATTTCATTCCTAAAATTACAACAGCAGCAGCATTATACCTGTACGATAAGCCGCCCCAATATTTATCCTGATAATAAGCAGTGAAATTTACATCATAAGAAATTGGTACATCTTTTACATATCTAACTATTGCAGCTGGTACCAATACTAAATTTTCATTAAATTCATAATTATATCCAACTTGTAAAAAATGATGCATAAACATTTGGAAATTAGAAGGATTGCCACCCATTGAAAAATTATCCCCAAGCAATTGCATTGATGAATAACCGACAAAATATTTTTCGGTAGTAAGCCAAACTCCAAAATTCATATCAAGGAAAATAGTTGATGCATTATAATTTAAAAAATCATTGTAAGCAATATCATTATCAGGTTCAAGTACTGTAACTTTACTTTGGTCAAAAACGAGATTAATGAAGCCTGTTGAAAATCCTATTGATAGGTTTTTTGTGTTATCACTAAAAGGAAAACTAAAAGCATAAGTAATATCACCTGATGTTTTGGAAACAAAACCATTGACATCATTTATTATATTTCCTGCCAAAGTATGCTTGAATTTACTACGCTTCTGAGGTTGAAATTTTTCATAAATTTTTGGATTGCTAATTCTTAATGAATGAGGCATATATGATTTTTGAGGCTTTTTACCAATATCATATTCTCCGCTAAAGTAAAAAGAAAGCGGACCATCACCAAAACCCATCCATTGCTTACGATAACCCAAAAACATTTGATTGCCATCTAAACCCGCAGCAGCAGGATTTAGCATATAAGGATTATGCATGTATTGATTAAATTGTCCCAACTGTTGAGACATCAGGCAATGCCCGTTTGCTAATATTAAAAGTAAAATTACAAATTTTTTCATGCCGTATTATTTATATAAAATACATTATTCAAAAGTTTCTTTTTATCTGATTATTGTTACAGTTCCTTTTAATGGTTCTGTTCCGTCATTTTTGTTAATAATATAATAATATGAATTTATAGGTAAATCTTTAGCTTTAAATGTACCATCCCATTTTTCTAAATATCCTTTGGAACTAAATACTTTTGTTCCCCATCTGTCATAAATTTCTACATCAGAATCAGGATATTTTTTAATTCCTTTTATGTCCCAATAATCATTTTCACCATCATTATTTGGAGTAAATCCTGTGGGAATTATAAACTCATAAATTACTTTAACATTAATTGTATCGTTTGTACTACAAGCATGATCCGAAAGTACATAAAAATAATAAGTTATACTTTCTTCAGCACTTGAAACAGGATTTCTGATATAAGCATCAGTCAACCAAGTTGAAGGAGTCCACTCGTAAGTTTCTCCATTTGTAACAATTGGTTCCAAATGCAAAGAATCTCCAAAATAAATTGTTGTGTCATTTACCAAATCAATAGTTGGAGTTGGGTAAACAATAATATCAAACTCACATGAATCAACATTGCCTGTAGAATCAGTTACTATAAAAAGTTCTTTTGTTGTTCCAATAGGAAATTTAGAACCACTACTCATTCCCGCTTTAATTTCCATTATTGAATTTGAACAATTATCAGTAAAAACAGGAGTGTTAAAAAGTACAATTTGCTCACAGCTTTCAATATTATTTATACAATTAATCTTAGGCTTTTCATTATCATTTACTGTGATTGTAAATGAGCAAGTATCTTTATTTCCTGAATTATCTTCAACAAAATATTTTTCCATAGTTTTTCCAACAGGAAAAAAGGAGCCTGAACCAAGTCCTTCGATTTGTGTTACAATTGCACCCGGACAATTATCATTAACCACAGGGACAGAATAAGTTACAACGGCACCACAATCTCCTTTATCGTTATTTTTATTAATATCATTTGAACAACTTAGTGTTGGCTTTATATTATCGTTAACAGTAACATCAAAGCTACAAGAGTCTTTGTTACCATAAGAATCTGTTACAAGATAAGTAACTCTTGTGGTTCCGGGAGGGAAAATTGCTCCACTTTCCAAGCCTGAAATACGTGTGGTTACTGCTCCCGAACAATTATCAACACCAATAGGTTCCGAATAATTTACAATAACTCCACAACTATCACTGTCATTGTTTTCCATGATAATATTTCCGGGGCAACTAATTGTTGGACGAATGGTATCAGTAACTTTAACAGTAAAGAAGCAACTATCAAAATTACCTGCATTATCAAATGCTTTATAAATAACAAAGGTAGTTCCTGCACTAAAAGAATCTCCGGGATTATGAGTAGTAATTATTGTATCAATATTACAATTGTCTGTTGCAGTAGGTGGGGTCCATGTTGCTTTGTTTTTGCAAGAGCCACTTGTACTTGACAGAGTTATATTTGAAGGACAAGTACTTAAAACAGGTTTTATTACGTCAACTAAATTAATAAAAACAGTATCATATCCTGGGCATCCTGCAGGACTTATTACCTCAGCTACAATCGTATCATGCCTTCCGCTTAAGAATGAATAATTATGATTGTCTGCTAATTTCAAAACACTTCCGTTAAACCAATTTGTTGAATCACCAACACTTCCTGCTGAATAGTTAAATTGTTCACCCATGCAAGTATCAACGTCTTTCCCTAGATAAATATAAGGAAAATATAAATTTACCTGACTTTCAAAAGCTCCAATGTCATTAACTCCAAAAAAAGGACGAGCTAAACCTCTTTGGTCTTCATCAATAGAACTGCCTGGATTACCGGAATCAAGAGCAGGGCTTCCACATAAAATTTTGTGAAGCGGAATTACTAATCCTTTGAATGTTAAATCTCCGAGTAAGGGTTCAACAATGCTATTTGAATTACCCAAAATATCTCCTGTAACTCCTAATATTCCAGAGCTATCACTATTACCAATTAAATTGTATCCTAATGACACAACAAAACATCTTGAGGAAAGGTCTCTAAAAATATCATCACCATAATTACCGCAAACATTTTCAGCAACGATTGAACTATTGAGAATAATTTGTGAAGTATCTGAATAAACGACAAAGGTATTTGCTATTCCTCCACCTTCTTTTAATGCTTCATTTTTTGTTATTGTGCAAAATATTAAATCAACTATGGGAATTTGTGTTGAATTTCTTGACATATTATAAATGCCACCACCTCTCAATTTTGCTTTATTTGAAGAAATTGTAGAGTTAAGTATAAAAATCGTATCGCTAACATTTACAATAGCTCCACCGTTATTATCGGCATAATTAAATGCAAAAGTAGATTTATCAATTGTTATTTTTCCTTTGTTATAAATTCCTCCACCCGAATAACTTGCTTTGTTATAAGCAAAATAACATTCATATATTTCAAGAATCCCCCAGTTGTAAATCGCAGCCCCTTTTCCTGCTTCTGTCATTGTGGTAGTTTTTCCACATTGCAAAGTCAGCTTTTTAATTATTACGGTTATACCCGTATCAATTTTTAATATTCTGGAATTATAGCCACCACTAATTATTAATTTATCAGCACCAAGTCCTGTGATTGTCAGATTTTTATTAATAAATATCTCCCCTGTTGTTAAAACAATACTATCTCCCGACAAACTTGAATTAAAAAGAATTACATCCCCGGGATTTGCCGTAGCAACAGCATTACGCAAAGAACCGTTTCCTGCGTCATTAGTATTGCTTACAATAATATTTGAACCGAGAATGCTGGTGGTAGAGATAAATAAAAAAGCTACAATTAAAAGCGTCAACCTGCTTAAATACATTTTTTGCATAACAGAATTTTTAAAAACAGACACGCATATATTTTTAACCAAAAAAACAACTTTTTTGCTTGTTAAAAACCTCAATAATTTATTTAGTTGTAAAAAAACACTATACGCACCTCTGATTATTTTCCCAAATATATGAAAAAATATAAAACAGTATGAATAAAAGTTAATAACATTTTTTTTAATGTCATAATTTGAGATTTTAAAGCTCCAACATAACGTCATTACGAAGGATGGCAATCTGATGAAAGATTTGTTTATTTGGTGATTTGTTGATTTGTTTAAACGCAGAGTCGCAGAAACGCAGAGAAAAAAGTAATCAAAAAAGAAAAAGTCAATATAACGATAAGATGATGATGAGATAACTAAAAAAAGTCAACCCTATTCAGGTAAGCACAGACTGTTGACTGAGAACTGCTGACTGTTTTTGACTGCGGACTGCTTACTGCCGACTGAGGACTGCTGACTTCTTGATTTGAAAGCTCCAAGATACCGTCATTGCGAAGGAAGTATGACTGAAGCAATCTGATGAATAAGAGTAGGATGTTTTTTTTACTACCTTTGCTAAAAAGCCTGAGATTGTCGCGGTCGTATCTCCCTCACAATGACGACTTTATGGGTTGTTGTTGTGAGAATTGTTTATTTGTTTATTTGGTGATTTGTTTATTTGGTGATTTGTTTATTTGTTTATTCGATACACTAACTCTAAGTACTTTAGGCACTTTAAGTACTTCTTTTTGTTTATCTGTTTATCCGTAACACATAACCTTTTAGTTTTTAGTTTTTAGCTTTTAGTTTTAAGTACTTCTTTTTGTTTATTCGGAATTTGACTGAAGACTGCGAACTGCTGACTGTTTTTAACTGCGGACTGAAACAATCTGATGAAAGAATTGTTTATTCGCTCATTATCAAATCTCTCTTTCTAAGTTTTAACTTTGGTTTATTCAATTTAGAGATTGATTTTCTCACTTTTTCACTTGTTTCTTTTTGAAGATATGTTGGAATCAATTTAGATAACTCAATTATTAATATTCGATGAATAATTATCAAATCTTTTAGAGAAAATTGAGATATACCGTTTATTAATTCCGACATATAAGATTTTTTATGCCCAAGCAAAACCCCCAAATCTTGTTGAGTCATATCATAGCTTTTTAATCTTTTTCTGATAGTTACTTTACGGTATGCAATAAATTTTCTTTCCATTTCAACTAATAATTCTGCATTATCAGCTTCTTCCACTTGTTTATCAGTAATTGATTCACTATTTGACCAATTCTCATCTTCATAAGCTTTAATCAAATCGAAAACTTTTGTTTGCATTGCTTTTAGTGATGAATCCTCTTTTACCATTAACCGTAATTTTCTATCAAGCAATAAAGCTTTTTGCAAATCATATTCATTTTCTAAGTTTTGAACTTTTACTATTTCTCTTATGTTTATTAAATCTTTCATTTTTGTTTTATTAAATCCAATCATTATCCTTTAGCCACTTTTTAATCGTATTTCTATTGTTTTTGAAAGTTTTATTATAATCTTGATGTGAGCCAACCCAAACAATTCTTGACCGTTTATCTTCATCAAATTCAAT
Organism: Bacteroidota bacterium; assembly: GCA_034723125.1. Classification (NCBI taxonomy): domain Bacteria; kingdom Pseudomonadati; phylum Bacteroidota; species Bacteroidota bacterium. The sequence goes on from JAYEOP010000227.1 coordinate 6,929, forward strand.
TAAAACCATAGTCCGATGAACATTCAAATTGAAAAAATAAAATCCTTTACCATGAATGCAATCAGCATCAGACCTCGTTTGTTTTAATTCTAATTGAGAATTCCATTCATTTTGCTCAATATCTAAAATTAGCTTATCAATTGATTTTGCCAATTTCACATTACCTCTATTTTTTCTTTTGAGCCTTTCGAGTAGCCCCTTATTAATCAAATTCACAATCTAAATTTTGAGCAAAGATATAAAAGTTCCAATTATTCTTGAACTTTTTATATTTTTATTTTACAACATACTTATCTCAATTCTGAGCCTACTTTTTGTCTATTATACCTTACATTATGTATTTATTCTTAGTGCAAATTGTACCTTGGTGTCTTTGTGGCAAGATATTGATAATTAGTGTCTCTTAGAAAACTATCTATTTTTATAAAATGAATTATTTTTGATGAGATTTTTACTTTTTGGAAATGAGCTGATGCCTTTGCATCAGGGATTTGAGAAAAATAAAAATATCGCAAAAAGAAACATTTTTAATTTTGGAGAGTTTACTAAGAGGCACTAATTAGCCACGAAGGCTCTAAGACACGAAGAATCACAAAGTATGAAACAATTCATTATGGAATTATTATGCGAAACCTGAGTTAACGAAAAATTGTGTGGTAATACCGAAATAACTTTCAACACCGATTTTCACAGCAAACTTTTCAGCCATAATTAAATCCTAATTTTAGTATTTTCATTATTTTGAAAATTTATTCAAAAATTGTTTATACCTCATAATATCAGGAATATATCCTTATGTGTTATTTTTCTTTCTTAATAACATTGCTCTTCATTCACTCTAAATATTTAATTGTGTCGTATTTATTAATAATGAATATTGACCACGTTCGCTGTAGCTTTAGCGGTTGCGAAACAAGGAATAAAGAATTTTGAAGTGAAAAGACGATGCTGAGCAACTTTTGTGGTCAGCAAATTTCATTATTCATAATTCCTTGTTCAATATTCGATATTTTCGCGACAATATATATGCTGAGCGGTCATAAACTGCGTTTTGCGATATTGTGTAAACGAATAATAATCAACATGTTAAACATAGTGCCAAAGTTCAAATTATGACCAGCCGAACTATAGTTTTCCTTAAGTCAGGTGTTCTGAATTTAGGAATAAATTATGCTTTGTTAAAAACTGTGAAAATCGGTGTTCAATGACTTCTTACTTCAGGGCTGAGGCAAAAAGTCATTGAAAAGCATTTTTTTAACCTCCCTATAGAAATACCAATTAGCGTATTCGCTACATAAAAACGTTCTATTCAAGCACAAACTTCTTCAACACTACAGAATTATCTGATGAAATTTTTATGAAATAAATACCTTTTGCTAATTTAGAAACATCAATTTCTTTAATATTTTTTTCGTTGTATGCTTCAAAATCTTCTTCAAGAATATTTTTTCCTTGTGGATTTATTAGTTGCAAATGAATTCTTGTCTGTTGTTTGCTAATGCTAACAAAAATATTTTCTTTTGCAGGATTAGGATATATTTTTACTTCCAAATTTTCAATTGATTCATCAATACCTGAACAATCTTCAAAAGTAATAAAAATTGTATCGTAGCCTGTACACCCAAGTTTATTTACTTTTACCCAAACTTCTTTTACACCATATCCTATTCCACTTGAATCGACTGTTAGAGTTTGTTTTTTGCTGTTGTCATTCCATAAATAATCACTAAATCCTGAACCTGCATCAAGTTGTATTGTTGACTTGCCGCAAATGGCTGTGTCTTTACCAAGGTCAGGGTTCGGAGTTGGATTTACAGTAGTGTGTTGTGTGTCAATATCTGAGCATCCGTTTGTTGCGGTAAATTCGTAAGTTATCGTATTTTTCCCAATTGTAGCTTGCTTTGGATAAAAAGCATTTCCTGTAATTCCATTTCCTGAAAATGTACCGTTTAATGGATTTCCTGTTAAAGTTGCAGGACTTTCAGTTGAGCAATACATTGTGTCTAATCCTGAAAACGAAACCGATGGTATGCTTTTAATTACAATTATTGCTGAATCAATATTTGTACAATTTGTTGTTGAGCTTGTATATTCGTAATAAATTGTATGATTTCCTGCACCGGCTTTTGAGGGGTTAAATGAGTTTGTTGCTAATTCAAATCCTGCACTTTGGCTTGACCATGATCCACCGCTAGGAATAACATAGCTATTAAGTAAAATCTTACTTCCATTTTCACATTTGTCGGGAATTGTAGAAATATTAATATTTGGAAGTTCTTTGACAGTAACTGTTACGCTGTCAATATCATAACAACCTCCTATGCCAACAGTTACCACATAAGTTGTAGTTTGTGAGGGGCTTACATTTAATACGGGACCACCGCTTCCGACATTCCATGAGTATAATGTACCACCTGTGGCAATTAAAGTAATTGATTCTCCTTTACAAATTGAAGTGTCTTTTCCTGCGTTGGCAGTAGGACCTCCCGTAATAAATATTTTAATATCATCATTTGCAGTACAACTTGTTTGATTATCTGTAACAAGCAAATTATATATTGTTGTCATTCCCGGCTTCGCATAAGGATTTGAGATATTCGGATTGCTTAAATCTGTAATGGGATTCCATTGATATGAATAATTAGCAGTTGCTGATGTTCCAATTCTTCCGCTGTCTCCACAATTTAGAATAGTATCATTTCCAGCAAAAGCTGTTGGAGGATTATTTACTGTAACATGAACGTAAGCAGTATCGGAGCATCCGTAGTTGTTTGAAACAATAACATTGTAAGTTCTTGAAGAATTTGGTGAAACGATAATTGATGCTGATTTTTCTGTTGTATTCCACAAATATTCTCCTCCTCCGCTTGCTGTAAGTGTTGCACTATCACCAAGACAAATATCCTGATCTGTTCCTGCATTAGCGGTTGGAGTAGGATGTACTGTAATTATTATTGAATCTGTTGTGCTACAATTATTTGTATTTGTAACAGTTGCCAAATAAGTTCCTTGTTGGGTTACTGTTAAACTTTGGTTTGTTGAAATTGTATTTGAAGAAGTTGAAAGTTTCCAATCATAAGAATATCCACTTCCTTGTCCTGCATCTAATGTAACAGAATTTCCATCACAAAAAGCAGTATCGTTTCCAAGATTTACAACTGGTGAAGCTTTTACAAAAATCGTAACCGTATCAATATCCGAACAGCCGTGAGAGTTGTAAACCGTTACAAAATAATTTGCTGTTGAATTTGGTGAAACATTTATAGATGCTGATGTTTGCATTGTACTCCAAATGAATGAATTTCCGCCACTTGCTGTTAATGTTGCCGTGCTACCATTACAAATAGTGTCATTTATTCCTGCATTAGCTATTGGGAGTGGATTAACGGTAATAGTAATTGTATCGGAATTAAAAAAAGTTGAATTGTCATAAACTTCTACAAAATATGTTCCTGCTACACTTGTTGTATATGTTGGATTTGTAGAAAGTATTATTGAAGAACTTGTACTTTTCCATTTGTAAATGTAAGAAGTATCTGATCCCGGGTCAAGAGTTACTGAATCTCCTTGGCAAATGCTTGTGTCAGGTCCAAGTCCGAATGTGCTGTTTATAACTATTGAATCTAAATCAAAATAAAAGTCTCCTGAACTTGGGCGACTAAGTAAAAATCCAAATATAATACTTGAGCCAGCGTATGATGACAAAGAAATATTTAGAGTTTGCATTGAGCCACTGGCAGTATGATTTGAATTATCAATTGTGTAAAGCGTATCAAATGTAAGTCCGCAATCATCAGAAATTACTACATTAAAATTGTCATCATTGCTTAAAGTAGTAGAATTATAGGGTGATGAATAATCAACAATTCTGTAGTTAAATGAAATATATGACGTACTGTTTAAAGTACCTACTTTGTTGTTGTAAAATGCATAAGCAGTTGTAGATGAAGACCATAAATTATCATAAAGTACGTTTGAATAGTTTCCGTGTCCACTTCCCACTGTCATGTCTGTAGTCCAATTTTGTGTAGGATTTGTTCCTTCAAAATCTTCAACATAAGGTAAAGGTTGAGGTATTGAGGTACTTATAACTTTTGTTGTTGTATCATTAGTGTTTTGAGCATCTGAACTCAATGTTGTGTATGATGTAATTGTATAATTCCCTGTTGCGGTTGTGTTTATAGTGCCAAGGTATAGTGTATCCGAAGAATTGGAGGTTAAAGTATCTGTGTAAGTTCCTGTTAGTGTAGAGGTTCCTGTTGGTTTAATAATGCTTGCTGTTACAGGAATACTTGTTTGAAATGAAGTACCATAATTTGAAATAATAACACTAAGTGAGTCTGATGTTTTTCCACAAAGTGAACTATTTGGTTCTATAATACTGCTTATTCCAACATCGTTTGCAACAGGTTGATATAGCTGAATATTGTCAACAAATACATTATCACCATATCCGCCTGTACCGTTTGCATCATTATATTTACATGAAGCTTCTATTGTTATGGTAAATTGAGTTCCTGTATAAGAAGAAAGATTAAATATTTTTGTTGTAAACGGATCAGAATACTGTGATGTTGGGTTGAAGTTTGTATCAGCGTTATTATCTGCAATTTGAATTGTATCATTTATCAAAACTCTTAACCAACTGTAAGTTGCATCGTAGCTATAGATTTGTTTTATGTCAAAACGTAAAACAAGAGATGATAAACTTGTAGCATTGACATTACAAGTTACTGCTTGTGCAATATGGTCGGGATATGAATTCCATGCATGGTAAGCAGTAACAGGCCATGAGCCATATCCCGTAGCTGAATTTCCTTCAAAATGTAATGAATGTGTATTATTTACACCTGTAGAATTCTCAATGTAAATATCTGATTCATCATTACTTATAAGCCTGAAATAATTTGTATTTCCACTATTGAAATTTTCTGTAAAAGGGAAAGAACTTATTGAACCTATTGAAATTATTTGAGTTCTAAAAGTATCATTTGTTGCATTTGAATCATTAGGCAAAGATGCAATTGCAATTATTTTATAAGTTCCTGCACTTGATAAATCAGCAGTTTGTGTAAAGATAAAATCATGAGTGCTATCGGGTGCAATACTCGTTGTGAAATTTTGTGAAACATAAGTTGAACCGTTATTAATGGAATATTTTAAGGTATATGAATTTTGAGTTTGAGTACCAAAGTTTTTTACTTTCAACTTTAGTTGCTCACTACTTGTAAGTCCACAACCTGATGCATCGGGATTTAAAATAGCTGTAACGCCAAGGTCTTTTGTGAATGTTTGGTAATAAAAAACATAAGTTAAACCGGAGCTGAGATTGGCGTTACTTGAAATAATATTGTTTGCAACAGTTGAACTTGTTGTATGGGTTGTACCGGGAGTAACACTAATGAAATGATTTGTAGCACCTATCTCGTCATTTATTCCTATTGAAGCAGATTCTCCAGTCCATGTATCCATACTTCCATAAACGAATTTTATTGAATCCCCTGCTTCATAAAGTTTGATTTGAAAATTCATATCAACTTGTGCCGATAAGTGTTTTATGTCTTTAAATTCTACAGTTAAAATACGTGAACCTGCACTACCGCTTAGGCTATATCCAACTTGTCCGTTAACATTAGTTTTTAAATCATCCCAAAGTGCTCCAAGAACTGTGGTTTTTGTTGTTGAAGCAAGATCGTTTGAATATGAAGTAGAAAATGAGTTTGTGTCAAATTTAATAAATCCATTTGCATTAGCAATAAATTTAGAGTAAGTAACATTGTTGTAAGTAAAATTAAATCCAATATTAGTTACAGAAGACCAAGTATCATCCTGATTACCACCAATAAGTTGGGTGGGATTTGATAGTGTGTCGTAAGTATTATTTTGAACAATAAAATTATAATCACCAACTTGTGAATAAGTGCTTGAAATTATAAAAATTGAGATTAAAGAAATTAATAATGTTTTGAAAAACATGGAGTAATGAAATTGTTTTTTCATGATAAATATCTTAAAAGTTAATAATCTGTAATTTGTTAAGATGCAAAAATAATAAAAATTGTTTATCTGTTTATTTGTTTATTTGTTTATTTGTTTCAATTGTCATTTAGTGGTCATTTGCTTCGCTGTCATTTAATTGTCATTAAGTTGTTTATTTGTTTATACATGCGGACTCATACGAGCTAACTTCGTGTCGCAAGTTTTGTTTATTTGGTGATTTGTTTATATTTTCTCGCAAAGACGCCCCGATACAGTCATTCTTCCTTATGGGGCAAGCAAAGAACGCAAAGAAGAATTGTTTATTTGTTTATTTGTTTATTTGTTTCAATTGTCATTTAGTGGTCATTTGCTTCGCTGTCATTTAATTGTCATTAAGTTGTTTATTTGTTTGAGGATGCAAGATACTGTTGACTCCTTTATAAAAAAACTCCACCATACCGTCAT
>JAYEOP010000228.1 GCA_034723125.1 Bacteroidota bacterium
AAGAATAATATAATAAAAACAGCTTTTTTCATAAACAACAAAAGTAGTATTTTTATAATAGGGAGGTATTAATATTTTTTTATTTTCTTAATCTTGAATTTTTTAAACCCTTCTTTTGTTTTTTTTTCTTTGTGCTGGGTTTAGACATATCGTGATTTGTCTTTACATTCTTTCATTATGAATCTTACATCTTGTATCTTATATCTTGTATCTAATTATTGTTTTCGTGTTTTTTTCTTTGTACTGGGTTTAGACAAATCGTGATTTGTCTCTACAATTTTACATCATGCACAGGCTGAAGACTGCGGACTGAAGACTGCCTACTGCGAACTGCTCACTTCCTCCCTCACAATCTTCCGTGAAAGCATATCTACATCTCTGTTGTAATTTTTTTTATCACTTTTCTTTTGATGTGCTTTTACTTTTATAAAATCAATATTCATGGATTCAATTATCACAATTAGTTCTTTTACCAAATCCACATTTCTTATGTCTTTACCTTTTTTTGTTAAAAAATTATTGTTTTTCAACCTTTCCTTTCTTTCGCATATCCTTACCACATATTGACTATCAGAAAATATTTTTATTAATTCAATTTTTTCAAATTTATTTTTCAGAAATTTTATAGCATCAATTACTGATAATAATTCCATTCTATTATTTGTGGTATTTTTTTCTTTTGCTGTTAATACAATTTTTTCACTACCATATAAAATAATCGCTGCCCATGCTCCAATTTTTAATTCTGTATTGCAACTTCCATCAGTATAAATCTCAAATATATTTTCTTTATTATTCATAATAAGTTGATTTTATTGTATCTAATTATTCCTGAATTAATTTTTTTTTTCTATCTTTTTAGAAATAATTTCCATTACAATTGTTTTACACAAAAGTAAAATTTTGGTTCTATGTCAAATACTGTGGGTAATCAAATTTGCCACAGATTCACAGATTACAAAATTACTCTTTTTGTAATTAGTACTTAGTGCCTCTAAGAAAACTATCAAATTTTATGATTTCTAAGATTTTTATTTTTTGAGACGAGGCGATGCCTTAGCATCAGTGAGTTGAGAAAGATAAAAATATTGCAAAAAGATAGGAATCTAATTTTGCAGAGTTTTCTTAGAGACACTACTTATAAGAAAACTCATTATTTGCCTAGCTGTATCCCATAAATTCCCTAAAGGGGAAAACCCAACTCACTGAGTGTGATGGCATCATTTTTAGGTGACAAAGGGATGAACGGAGGATATGCAGAATTTTCTTTTTTTTCTCAGAGGTACTAATTAATGAATTTTAATCTGTGAATCTGTCTTTGACAGACGTAGTCTTACTTCTATTACACTTAGCATGTCTTCGACAGACGAAGTCTGTGGCTCTAATTTTTTTTACCCACACAAATCAACATAGAACCTTCTTTTTTTGTTTTTCAAAACTAAAGGTGGAGGACTATAGGGAGGTTCTATTTTTTTTATTTTTTTTATTTTTTGCAATACTCCAAATTTTTATCATATATTGGATGTTAATTAAATATTGTTATTTTATGAATCTCGTCTTTTAAGTTGTTATTTTTTCTATTTCAATTAGCCACTTTCAGAATTTAAGTGTTTTATAAAAAACAATAATCTGCTAACTAACAAAAACAGCATGAATAATTATTATTTTAAGTTCTTTTTTCTCCTCTCTATTTCAATCATTTTATTTTCAACATCTTGCAAAAATAAAACAAAACAAGAAAGCCCTGAAGTTATTACCCCCACAAATGCACTTGACAGAATTTATGAAGAACAAAAGTTAATTGCTATAACTGATTACAGTTCAACAAATTATTTTATTTACAAAGGGCAACCTATGGGTTTTCATTATGAATTATTAAAATTATATGCAGATTTCATTGGTGTAAAACTTGAATTAAAAATTGAAAACAACCTTGACAAAGCATTTCAACAATTACAAAATCAGGAATGTGATGTTTTGGGAATAGACCTTACCGTTACAAAAAAGCGTTCGGAAATAATATCCTTTACAACACCATTAAATCAATCAAGGCAAGTTTTGGTACAAAGAAAGCCTAAAAATTACAAAGCACTAAGTAGTAAGGAAATTGAAAAACAACTCATTAGAAATCAACTGGAGCTTGGAGGAAAAACTGTTTATGTTCAGGGGAATTCTTCATTTGCCGAAAGGCTACACAATCTTTCAAATGAAATTGGCGATACTATTAATATAAAAGAAGACACTGAATTTCATGAAGAAAGACTTATAACAATGGTTGCAAAAGGAGAAATTGATTATACGGTTTGTGATGAACATGTAGGCATGGTTAACTCCACTTATTATCCTCTACTTGATGTAAAAACGCCTATAAGTTTCCCTCAAAACCTTGCATGGGGAGTTAACAAAGGTTCGTTTAAACTACAAAAGTCAATAGACAAATGGCTGACTGCATTTAAAGAAACAAAAAAATACACATATCTTTACAACAAGTATTTCAAAAACAAAAAATCAGTTGCAATTTTTGAAAGCGAATTTAATTCTCTTGAAGGAGGAAAAATATCAAAATATGATGATTTGATAAAAAAATATGCAAAAGAAATTGATTGGGACTGGAGACTACTTGCTTCATTAATTTATCAGGAATCAAGATTTGACCCAAATGTGGTATCATGGGCAGGAGCATTTGGTTTGATGCAACTTATGCCTGTAACAGCAGATCGTTTTGGTGCAAGCCCTGCATCTTCTACCGAAGTACAAATAGCTGCCGGTGTAAAGTTTATTAAATATCTTGATGATAGATTTAGAAATAGAATTACAGATGAAAACGAAAGAATACTTTTTATTTTAGCATCCTACAATGCAGGACCTGGACATATTTTTGATGCACAAAGACTTGCAGAAAAAAACGGTAAAGATTCATCCGTTTGGTTTGGAAATGTAGATACATTCCTATTATTAAAATCAAACCCTCAATATTACCACGACCCTGTTGTTAAACACGGATATAGCCGAGGCATAGAATCATATAATTTTGTTAAACAAATTATGGAAAGATACGAACATTATAAAAATGCAATTGAAATTTAACAAATAATCATTTCCTTGCCCTGTAAAAAAAGGTAAACCGTATTTTACTTATTCAGAATGTTTTATATAATTATTAATAGCTGTATTAGCCGATTTTTTCCCTGTTTCAATTATTTCTTTCGATTTATAAAAGTCAAATCTGAAATCTTGTGTAACATTAAGCTTGATGTTTTGCTTAGTA
>JAYEOP010000229.1 GCA_034723125.1 Bacteroidota bacterium
GAGTGGACTCAATAATAAAAAAATAAATATCCGGTATTATTGAAATTAATTAAAACTTCATTATTCAAAATTCCTTGTTTCGCAACCGCTAAAGCTACAGCGAACGTGGTCAATATTCATTATTAAAAGGGGGTTCTATAAATACATTCGCCTGCCTATGTCGGCAGACAAGCATTAAGATTTCCAGAGTTTTTTATAGACAATGAAAAAAATTGAAACAAATCGGGATAATGTAAAAAGTTTTAAAGAAGTATATGATTCCGAAATTTCGGAATGAAAACCCTTTAGCGAATAGTGTTAATAAATAAATAATCAAAAACAAATTTAGAATAATACTTTTGTTTCCAAATAAAAAATATTTATTCATGAGTATTAGCGACAATTTCATTCCTATAAATGTTGAAAAAGAACTGAGTATAATCGGTTCAAACGATGATTCATGGTTAGGCAATATCGACATCTATGATAAAAGATTTCCTGACCTTAAAAATCGCAAAATTGCCATAATAGGAATTTCTGATGAAGAGTCAAACACAGCAAACAACAACATACGTAACTTCCTTTATTCATATACAAAAAAAGAATACGGAAAAGAAGTAGCGGATTTAGGTAATTTTATTTTTGACAAAAAAGAAAAAAGAATATATCAAAAACTTGCCTACACCTTAAGCGAAATAATTGAACAAGACGTTGTTCCCGTTTTACTCGGCTTTTCACAAGAAATATCCTTTTCACAATATTTAGCATTTGAATATTTAAAAAAAATAATAAATGTTACCTGCATAGATTCCTTAATTGATTTCAAAATTGACGATAAAAAAGAATTTGACAATCAATCATACCTTTATAAAATACTACTAAAAGACCCTTCATATTTGTTTAACATAAGCTATCTGGCATTCCAAACACAGCTTACGGATTCGGAAGTAATAAAACTTATGGAAGAGCATCATTTTGATTTACACCGTCTTGGAACGATTAGAGATAATATTAACGATATTGAACCTATTATTCGCACAGCAGATCTTTTAAGCTTTGATATTTCGGCAATTCGGCAAAGTGATGCCCCCGGAAATAATCATCCTTCACCCAATGGACTTTTTGCTGAAGAAGCTTGCAAAATATTAAGATATGCAGGTTTAAGTGATAATATTAGTTCAATTGGTATTTTTGAGTACAACCCTGAATTCGATAATAATAATCAAACATCAAGATTAATTGCCCAGATGATTTGGTATTTTGTAGATGGTTATTTACAGCGCGATAATGAAATCAATGTTAAAAACAATGAAAACTTTATTAAATACATAACTTCCGATAACAATAATTCATATCAAATTATTTTTTATAAAAGCAAAAAAACAAACAGGTGGTGGATGGAAATACCCGGTGACAAAGCAAAGAACTATGAAGACAAACAAATAATTCCCTGTTCTTACAAAGATTACATTGAAGCAACACAAGGTGAAATTCCTGAACGATGGTTAAAAGCATTACAAAAAATGGATTAGGAAACAGTATGCAAAAGAATATTGACAAATAAACAAGCACATTCTACGTTTAATAAATGAATTAAAATCAATTTTTGTTATTAAGTCAAGAAACCTTATCTTTGCAAAATTGTAAAAAAGTATTTTTTTTGTCATTAACTAAGAATCAGATTATTCAGAACTAAGATACATGAAGAAAAAAACAACATACAGAATTTTTGTTTTTTTATTAGCCCTTATCTTTTCTTCGTTTTTATCTTTTTCACAAAAAGAGGGTAATATTTGGTATTTCGGCAAATATGCAGGTGTTAATTTCAATGGCTACAACCCTACTGCAATTACAAACAGTGCAATGTTTCAATACGAAGGCTGTGCAACTATTTCCGATAGCAATGGTAATCTTTTATTCTATACAAATGGAATGACTGTTTGGAATAAAAGTCATCAAACGATGGAAAACGGTACAGGATTAAAAGGAGGATATCCCTCAACTCAATCTTCAATAATTGTTCCCAGACCAAAAAGCAATAAAATATATTTTATTTTTACTATTGACGATGTAGCAGGACCCAATGGTTTGCAATACTCAACTGTAAACATGAGTCTTGCTGGTGGAAAAGGTAAAGTAATCTCAAAAAACAATCTTCTTATTACTCCAACAACAGAGAAAGTTACAGCAGTAAGATGTAGCAATGGTACTGATACATGGGTAATTACTCACGGATGGGATACTAATGCATTCTTTACTTATATGGTTGACAGCACAGGTATAAATTCAACTCCTATTGTCAGTAATGTAGGTTATAAACATGGAGGGTCGCTTTCAAAAGCAAGTGGTTATCTCAAAGCTTCACCTGACGGTTCTAAAATAGCAATTGCCCAACAAAGCTATAACGGTCTAGTTCAAATCCTTGATTTTAACGACTCTACAGGATATTTATCAAACCCTATTACAATTTCGTCAATACACGACCCTTATGGTTTGGAATTTTCCCCTGACGGTTCAAAACTTTATATCAGTTCTCAAAGTACCGGAGAAATATATCAATTCAATTTACAAGCAGGAAGCACAAATGACATTTTAAGCTCCGAATATCAGGTTGGAATTTCTGCAAGTCAAGTTGGTGCTTTACAAATTGCAATTGACGGAAAAATTTATATTGCAAGAACAAGCGGTTATTTAGGAATAATAAAAAACCCTAACGCTTTTGGTTCGGGTTGCAATTTTCAAGATAACGGTTTATATCTTGGAGGTAAAGAAAGTAAATACGGTTTACCAACTTTTAATCAAAGTTATTTTTATAATCCTGACTTTTATTACGAAAATTTTTGTTTTGGAGATTCCACAAAATTTTACATCTATAACACAAGCTTTGTTGATTCGGTAAGATGGTACTTTGGTGATTTTAACTCAGGAAGTAAAAATACTTCTACGGATATTCATCCAAGCCACCTATATACAGCCCCGGGTAGTTACTCTCTTGGTTTATTTATTCATCATCAAGGAACTACTGACACAATAACATGGACATTACCAATTTATCCAAAACCTGAAATTGATTTCACTATAAACGATAGTGCTCAATGCTTAAAAGGAAATACTTTTGTATTTACAAATTTAACATCAATATCAAAAGGCTCAATTAATTATTTATGGAATTTTGGCGATACAGCTTCATCCGAACAAAAGTCTCCAATTTATTCTTACGGAAGTTCGGACACTTTTAAAACAACATTATATGCTGTCTCAAACCATGGATGTAAAGATACTTTTTCAAAATATAACATTGTGTTTCCTTCACCTGATGCAGATTTTTCAATGAATGACAGTGCCCAATGTTTTGACAAAAACGAATATAAATTTATAAACCTTTCTTCTATTGATTATGGTAGCCTTATTTATTATTGGACATTTGGAGATGGAAAGGTTGCTATTAAAAATAATCCTACACATACATATACAAGTGCCGATACTTTTCTTGTAAATTTAATAGCAACATCAAATCAAGGATGTAAAGATACAGCTACAGAAATTGCTTACGTGCATGTTCATCCTACACCAACCGCCATATTTTCAATAAATGATTCATCTCAATGTTTTAAAGGTAACCATTTCATTTTTACAAACAATTCACATTTTAATGATGGTGCCGTTTCTTATGAATGGTATTTTGATGATGGAGATACCTCTCACAGCGAAAATGTTACTCATTCTTATGATACAAACAGCACTTTTATGGTTACACTTTTTGCTATTTCTGAATTTAACTGCAAAGATGAAATGACAAAAAATGCTCATGTACATCCTATGCCAAATGCAAAATTTATATTAAATGACAGCTCTCAATGCTTAAATAAAAATCAAGCTGAGATCACCAATAACAGTACTATCAACAGTGGCAATATGAACTATTTTTGGGACTTTGGTGACGGCTTAACTTCGAATACAAAAAACCCTGTTCATCAATATTTGACTGATGATAGTTTTAATATCAAACTTGCAGTATTTTCCGATTTCGGTTGCTCCGATTCTACTTCCAAAAAAATATTTGTTCAACCAATGCCAAGTATTGATTTTACAATTAACGATAATACTCAATGCTTCTCTGATAATAATTTTATTTTTACAAATAGCTCAACTATAAAATATGGAAGTATAACCACTTACGAATGGCAAACTGATGATGGCAATTCATTCTCTTCAAAAAACCTAACACATAGTTACACAACTCATAACGAATATGATGTTCAATTGCTTTGCATTTCTGATAAAGGCTGTAAAGATTCTATTCAAAGAAAAGCCTTTGTTTTTCCAATGCCCAAAACTAATTTTATAATTGATGACTCTGTGCAATGCTTCGGAAATAATAAATTTGCATTTGAAGATAAATCCACAATTGTTGAAGGAATTATAGAATCCTATTATTGGCAACCCGGTGACGGCTCAGTCTATCTTACTCGAAAATTTAATCACTCCTTCTCCAATCCAAATACTTACCTCGCAAAATTATATTCATCTTCTGATCAAGGATGTGTCGATTCTGCTACTAAAATGATAATTGTTAATCCTAATCCCGAAACGAAATTCTCAATTAATGATAAGGAGCAATGCCTTAACAATAATCTTTTTGTTTACAAAAATAATTCTACAATACAATCAGGGTCAATCAATTCAAATTTATGGGATGTTGGTGACGGAACAAACTATAATTTAATTAGCCTAAGCCATACTTATTCCGCTTATGATACTTTTGAAATAATACTAAAAACAATTTCGGATAAAGGATGTACTGATTCACTTAACAAAACTGTTTATGTACATGCAATGCCTAAAGCAAAATTTGATGTAAACAAGAGCAAACAATGTCTTGACAATAATAATTTTGATTTTGTAAATACATCCACAATTGTTAATGGTTCACTTACAGGTTATTTCTGGACATTTGGAGACGGAGGTTCATCTTATGCAAATTCACCTGATTTTTCATACACTGATGATGGCACTTATAATGTGGAATTAAAAGTTACTTCAAATCACGGATGTACTGATTCTACAACAACAAAAATGACAGTTTTTCCAATGCCTCAACCTGATTTTGACAATAGTATGCCCTGCTTGAATGTTCCAACAAATTTTTCTGATAAATCAACTATTACATCTCCCGGAAATATAACTCAATGGCAATGGCATTTTGGAAACGGAGCTTCATCAACCAACTCTTCCCCATCTTGCACTTATGACCAAGCCGGAATTTATGTAGTTAATTTCATTGCAACATCTGACAAAGGCTGTAATAGTTCAACATCAAAAACCCTAAAGGTTAATAATCATGTTTCACAAAATTATTTAATAAGAACCACAGTTGAAAACAACGACCATATTTTAATTGAATGGACTGCCTCTCCTTCAGGTTCTCCCGCAAAATACATTCTTGAAAGATCGGATGGAAATGGATTTAACGAAATTGCAAAATTATCTCCCACTACTCTTTCTTATAAAGATTACAACGCTAATATTTCATCTAATTCATATTCCTACAGAATAAAAGTAGTTGATAGTTGTAATTATCAAAGCAATTATTCAAACATTGGAAAATCCATTTTACTTACAATTGATGCCAACAAAAACCCTCTTGTATTAAACTGGACAAAATATGAAGAATGGAAGTATCCTGTTGAAAATTACAAAATCCAATTACAAAATACAGAAACATACTTCTTTGAAGAAATCACAACCTTATCAAGCGATTCATCAAGTTTTACCGATGCAAATAATAGTCAATTATTAGATGAATATTGCTACAAAATAACTGCTTACGAATCGGACACAAATACTATAAGTAATTCAAATGTTGCCTGTGAATCTATTCCCTTACTTGTATGGATTCCCAATACCTTTACACCAAATAATGATGGTATTAATGACACATACAAAATTATTGGGAAATATATTGTTGACTTTCAAATAGGAATTTTTAATCGCTGGGGTGAAGAAGTTTTTAAAAGTAATGATATTAATAATTGCTGGGATGGTACTTTTAGAAATAAATTATGTGAAACCGACACTTATTTTTTCCGTCTTGTTGTAAAAGGAACAAAAGAGCAAAAGAGAATTGAAAACGGAACTTTGTTGTTGCTTAGGTGATAACAAGTATTAAAAAATATATAATAAAAATATTTTTAAAGAATATCTTTTGTAATTTTGAAGTGCTTTTTAAATTTATTCGTTTTTGTTAAATCAATTGATGATGTTCAACGTAAAACAATTTTTTGAAAATATTGATTTTTCGTTTGATAAAGATTTTTGTCAAAATAATGTGATAATTTTTGAAAATGCTGAATTGACAAAAAAACTGAAAAATAATATTTTTGTTTATGACAATAAAAATATTGAGCAAACTCAAAGCTCTTTTTATATAATTGCAACTAATCTGACAGAAAAAGAACTACTTGACACAAGAAAATATATTTGGAATGAAGATAAATATGATTTATTCTTTTATCCTGAAAATGCTACAACAATCTCATTATTTTATGCAAAAAAAAGCCCAGATGAAAACGCTTTAAAAATAGACACTTTCAAAGGTCAAAATGAAGATAACAAGAATTTAGAAAAAATAAAAAAATGGAATTTCGAGTCAGGAGCCTTTTGGCTTTCTTACGCTAACTTTATTGATAAAATAAAAAAAAGTGAAAGAATTGATGAGAAGTTAATAAAGCAACTCAAAATCCTAAAATCAAAATTATTAAAAAAATTAGGCAAGGATAAGATTGAAACGATACAATCGTTAATTGACAGAACATTATTTATCAAATTTCTTGAAGACAATCACATCATTAATTCTTTTTTCTATCAGCATTTTTTCAATGACCAAAATCTTAATTATAAAGAATTATTACACAAAAAAGATGCTGAAAGTATTAATTTGCTTTTTGAAAAAATAAACGAAATTTTTAGTAATGTTCTTTTTATTACACCGACAATCAAAGATGAATTTATTATAAAATCATCAGATTTAATATACAGAGCAATAAAACAAGAAGATTTAAAAACGGGACAACTGTCTTTGTTTGATTTTCGTTTTGATATTATTCCAATAGAATTTATCAGTCATATTTACGAAGTATTTCTTGAAGACGACCAACTTGACCAAGGCATTTATTATACACCGCCTAAATTAGCCCAACTAATAATTGATGACACAATTTCCAAAACAGGCAAAATACTTGACCCTGCCTGTGGTTCGGGAATGTTCTTAATTTTAGGATTTAGAAAACTCTTAGAAAACAATCCTACACCTCCAAAAGCAAATGTGTCTCAAGAAATTACTCATAAAATAGATTTACTTCAAAAATATATTTTTGGTATCGAAAAAGAGAATACAGCATGGAGATTAACCATTTTTTCTCTTTATCTTGAAATATTAAAAGGCTTACCGAGTGATGAGATAAAAGAGTATATCAAAAAACGTATAGAACAAAATACAGATATTAAGATTTTTCCGGATTTTTCCGATAATATAAAAGAGGGTAATTCACTTGGAGTTTTAGAAGCAGAATTGCACTTTCCAAATCAAACTTTTAATTATATAGTAGGAAATCCTCCATTTTTACAGATTTCACAAAAAGCAACTGAGATTGATTTTATAAATAATTACAAAACAAAAATAAACGGAAAGGAAATAAAAGCAAATAATATTATTGGGAAAAATCAAATTTCTCAGGCATTTATTCTGAAAATAAAAGATTGGGCAAATGAAAATACAAAATTTGGTTTTGTTTTAAACAGTTCAAACTTTTATAATGAAAAATCAACAAACTTTCAAAAGTTTTTCTTTGAGAATTACCGAATAGAAAACTTTTATGAACTTTCAAGAGTAAAAAATATATTATTTAAGAAAGCAAAAGAAAGCGTAATTGTAGTTATTTTTAACAATAATAAAATTGACAAAAATACATTAAAATATTATCCTGTTAATTTAGAGCTATTTTCAGAAACCTTTAAAACACTGGTTATTCAAGAAGACAATAAAATAGATTTAAAACAAAAAGATATTTTAGAACAAAATATTATTCTTCGAGATTATCTTATTGGAAATAAATTTGATTTAAAGCTGTATAATAAAATAAGGGAAAATAACAAAATAGAACATTTTCTATTTCATATTAAAAATACAAAGGACAAAATTTATAATGGAATTCAGATTGTAGGTGAAGAACAACTAATTAAAGAATTTAAGATTCCCGAAAATAAGTGGAAAACGTTAAAAAAGAAAGAACGAAAAGAATATTCAGATGAATTTAAGAAAAAATATACAAGAGCAAAAAAGGAAAATAATTTTACTACTCCGCTTATAATACCTAAAAATTTGTTAAGTTTTCAGCTTAATAAACCAGAAATATTTTTAGGTGATATTTCTAATTTTCATAGAAAAAGAAATTCAAAAATTTATGAAGGAAAAAAAATTTTAATTAATAGAGTTGGAAGTAATTTAAACGCGTTTTATAGTAAAGGAAAAATTTACTATAATTTTGACATATATTCTATCTTTTTAAGTGATAGCAAGCTTTATAATCTTTTTACAGCTATCTTAAATTCAACTACTATAAATTATCTCACTAACTTAATTTATAGAAAAAGAAGTGATGGTTCTTATCCCAAAATTGGCTATGAAGCAATAAAAAACATTCCAATTCCCAAAGAATTAGATAAAGATTTAGTCTCAGAAATATCAAAAATAAGTAAACAACTCACAGATAGAAAACTTAAATACGAAGACGAAATAAAAGACAAATTAAATGAACTCATATATGATTTGTATGATTTAAGTTTTACCGAACGACAAAGAATTAAAGATTTCTTTTCAGAGAAAAAACTCGTTTCACCAGAGGACTTTGAAGAATACAAACAAACACTAAAAAATGTTTTTGAATTATATTTTGAAAATAATCCAACAATAACTCATTATCAAGATAAAAGCTTTGGATTTGACTTGTCGGTTGTTGCAATTCATTTTAATCAAACAGAAAACAAGCAACCAACTGCAAAAAAAACTTTAAAATTTATTATCAGTGAAGAGATATTGAAAAATACGAAAGAGAACTTTCTTGTTCTTAGAGAAAAAATAATTGGAGATAACTGTATCTACATAACAAAAAGCAATAAATTCCAAAACTGGACAAAATCCAAAGCTTTTGAAGATGGAAAAGATATTCTAAAATTGATAAAACAATGAAAGAATATTTCAAAATACCAAAAACAAAAGCAATGTCTAATCTAAGAGACCAATTGCGAAAACTTGATGATGAGATTTGGAAGAATTATATATTTTCTCATTTGTTTCAATATTACAATTCCGTTGATAATAAAACGATACAGACTATAATACAAAAAGAAACAGATAAAAAAAAAGCCAATATTGAAACAGAAATTAAAAAGCATATTCGGAATTGGCTCACACGACAAAGTGAAAGTTTTGACGAACAAGAATTTATTGTCAATCTTGAACCAAGTTCTGAATGCAACAAAGATGGATTTATTGATTTAAAATTTGAACATAGCAGTTGGAGAAATAAATACTTTTCATTTGAAGCTAAAAATCTTGGAGAAATTAAAAATCGTGGACAATCAACATTAATAAATGAGTATGTTTATGTAAAAACAAAAGACAGAGAAGATGGCGGAATGTATCGCTATATGACAAACAAATATGCTTGCGAATTAAATTTTGGTGGAATGCTTGGTTTTGTAGTAGGCAAAAATCAGGATTTGATTAACAAACTAACAGATAAAATTCAATCTGTTTACCAAAAGACAAATAGAGGCACATTAATAGGAAATAAAATTATTTATAATTCAATAACCGACAACAAAAATACTTTTGACACCATTCATTTGAGAAAAAATTCTATTACAAAACAGGAAGAAAAATTTTGTTTGCATCATATCATAATGGATTTTGCAAATTGTGATGAATAATACTCTTATTATAATATTTGATGTTATTTTTAGTAAATCATAATCAGTACTATAAAAATAATTTCTATTTTTAACTTTTTAAAAAAATAACTTTAATTTGATAAAAGGCTATTAATATGATAAATGAAAAACTTATTAAACCTAAAAGCATAGTTGTAGTTGGAGGTTCTGATAATACTCAAAGTCCGGGAGGTAAAGTTCTTAAAAACCTGATAGAACATAAATTTAATGGACAATTACTTGTTGTAAATCCTAAAAAAGATGAGATTCAAGGAATAAAAACATTTAATGACCCGAGAAAACTCCCCAATGTTGATTTGGCAATTATTGCAATAGCTGCAAAATTTTGTAAAGAAACAATTGAAATTTTAGCAAATCAAAAAAATACACAAGCATTTATAATTTTATCAGCAGGCTTTAGCGAGGAAAACGAAGAAGGTGCAAAACTGGAAAAAGAAATTGTTGAAATAGTAGATAAGGTTAATGGGAGCTTAATTGGTCCTAATTGCATAGGCATTTTCAACCAGTTTCACAGCTCGGTTTTTACCACGCCTATTCCTAAAATTGACCCAAATGGTGTTGATTTTATTTCAGGTTCAGGTGCTACTGCTGTTTTTATTATAGAAGCTGCAATGCCAAAAGGGCTTACTTTCTCAAGTGTTTATTCTGTAGGCAATTCTGCACAACTTGGAGTTGAAGAAATCCTAAAGCAGATGGATGAAGAATTTAATTCTGAAACCAGTTCAAAGGTAAAATTATTGTACATCGAAAGCATTGACAAACCACAAATGCTTTTAAAACATGCATCTTCATTAATCAAAAAAGGATGTAAAATAGCCGCTATAAAAGCTGGAGGTTCGGAAGCAGGAAGTAGAGCGGCATCTTCACACACAGGAGCTTTGGCAAGTTCCGATACTGCTGTTAATTCACTTTTTAGAAAAGCAGGAATAATTAGATGTTACGGAAGAGAAGAACTCACAACTGTTGCATCAATTTTTATGCATAAAGAACTGCAAGGAAAAAATATTGCAATCATCACTCATGCGGGTGGTCCGGCTGTAATGCTTACCGATTCACTATCAAACGGTGGATTAAATATTCCTCATATTGAAGGCAAAAAAGCAGATGAACTACTTGAAAAACTTTATCCCGGTTCTTCTGTTGCCAATCCTATTGATTTTCTTGCAACAGGAAATGCAGAACAATTAGGACACATAATTGATGCTTGCGATAATGATTTTGACAATATTGATGCTATGGTTGTAATATTCGGAAGCCCCGGATTATTTCCTGTTTATGATGTATATGACCTTCTTGATGAAAAAATGAAAAGCAGTAAAAAGCCAATTTTTCCGGTATTGCCATCAATAATAAATGTAAAAGATGAAATAAATCATTTTCTTTCAAAAGGAAGAATAACTTTTCCTGATGAAGTTAATTTCGGAAATGCATTATGCAAAATAATAAATACTCCCAAAACTCACGAACTAACACAGCTTACAAAAATTGACAAACAAAAGATACGTTCAATTATTGACAATGCCAACAACGGCTACCTCTCCCCTGTTGAAGTTCAAGAACTTCTTGATGCATCAGGAATTCCAAGAGCAGGTGAAGCTGTAGCAAAAACAAAAGAAGAAGCTATTTTAAAAGCTATAAAACTTGGATTTCCAATAGTAATGAAAGTTATTGGTCCTGTTCATAAATCTGATGTAGGAGGAGTTGTGCTTAATATTGATAGCAAAGAAAAAGTTGCAGAAGAATTTAAAAGAATGATAAAAATAAAAGATACCACCTCTGTTTTGATGCAACCTATGTTAAGCGGAACAGAACTTTTTGTTGGTGCTAAAATGGAAGAAAAATTCGGGCATCTTATTTTTTGCGGTCTTGGAGGAATTTTTATTGAAGTTCTTAAAGACGTTAATGCAGGATTATCTCCACTTTCAGAAAAAGAAGTTAATTGGATGATTAAAAATCTTAAAGGATACGGAATAATTGAAGGTGCAAGAGGTCAGGAAGGAATAAATCAACAAATTTTTAATGAAATAATTGTTAGGGTTTCAGCATTGGTACAAACAGCACCTGAAATATTTGAAATGGATATTAATCCTTTACTTGGTAAAAAGGATAAAGTTGTAGCCGTTGATGCAAGAATTCGAATTGAAAAATAAAAACTAATGAAAAAAGCTGATTTTATTTGCATTGCAAGCGTTATACTTTTTTTCTCACCATTTATTATTTCAGATTCCATCTTTGATTTTTATTGGAATTTTAATAAAGAGCATGCATACTTAATGACATTTATTAAATTTTCTATCCTTGCTCCTTTTGGAGAAATGCTCGGTTTAAGAATTAAAACAGGGAAATATTATACTAAAGGTTTTGGATTATTGCCACGAGCATTTGTTTGGGGTTTACTTGGAATAACTATAAAAATGGCTTTCGATATTTTTGCAAATGGAGTACCTTCCATGCTTATTTCAATGGGATTAAATATCCCCGAGAATATTCTTTTACAAGAACTTTCTTGGGTAAAAGTATTTACAGCCCTTTCTATTGGTATTACACTAAATATTTTTTATGCACCTTTTTTAATGGTTACTCACAAAATTACAGATGAGCATATTCAGCAAACAAAAGGTAGTATTAAAGGATTTTTTTCTCCTTTGAAATTTGGTGAAAAAATGATAAATTTAAACTGGGATGTACAATGGAATTTTGTTTTCAAAAAAACAATTCCTTTTTTTTGGATTCCTGCACAATCAATTAATTTTCTTTTTCCCGATGACTTAAGAATTCTAATTGCAGCATTTTACAGTATAATTCTTGGGGTACTACTTGCAATTGCAAGTTTGAAAAGTAACGATAGGTAAAACAAAAAAAATCAATAAACAAAACTCAATAAGCAAACATAGAATTAAAGCCCTGCATTCGCAATATTTTTTTTAAATTGAATATAAAAATATATTATTTTAATGAAAATCTGTATATTTGCACCTCTTAATAAATGGTGGTTATAGCTCAGTTGGTTAGAGCACCGGATTGTGGTTCCGGGGGTCGTGAGTTCAAATCTCATTAGCCACCCTTCCTCTTCAAAAAACTTCTTCCCTCTCAAAAATTAGAGAGAGAATAAGTGATATTAATTGAGAAAAATAAAGAAGTCCACAGTCAAAAACAGTCCTCAGTCCACAGTCAAATTCCGAATAAACAAAAAGAAGTACTTAGAGTGCCTAAAGTACTTAGAGTTATGTGTTACGAAAAAACAAAAAGAAGTACTTAAAGTGCCTAGAGTGCCTAAAGTACTTAAAGTTATGTGTTACGAAAAAACAAATAAACAAATCATCAAATAAACAAATAAACAAT
>JAYEOP010000230.1 GCA_034723125.1 Bacteroidota bacterium
GAAAATAGAAACAAATAAACAGTCAACAGTCCTCAGTCAGTAGTATCTCAAACAAATGATTAAGATTAAGACTAAAACTAAGAAATAATTATGCTTCAAGTTTGTAACTTAATCCGGAAAGGTAGCCAATATCCAACAACAATTAATTGAAAAACAAACACTTTTCCTTTGCGTAAAAAAAACATAAACACAAATCAATAAAATTCCAAAAAAAAAACATATCTTTACAGCTTATTTTTTTCAAACATAAACATACAATAAAATGAATTTTGAATATACAGAAGAACAATTGATGATTCAACAAGCTGCAAAAGATTTTGCAGAACGTGAACTTTTAGATGATATTATTGAAAGGGATACTAAAGCCATATATCCTACAGAACATGTAAAAAAACTTGCAGAACTTGGTTTTTTAGGAATGCTTGCCGACCCAAAATATGATGGTGGCGGAATGGATACCGTCTCTTATGTTTTAGCAGTAGAAGAAATTTCAAAAATTGACTCATCTGTTGCAGTAATAATGTCCGTAAATAATTCTCTTGTTAATTATGGAATAGAAAAATACGGAACAGAAGAACAAAAAGAAAAATATTTAAAACCATTAGCAAGAGGTGAAATTACCGGAGCATTTCTTTTATCAGAACCGGAAGCAGGCTCAGATGCCACACATCAAAGAACAACAGCAGAAGATAAAGGTGACTATTACCTTTTGAACGGAACAAAAAACTGGATTACAAATGCAGATTCTGCATCAACATACATTGTGATTGCACACACTCATCCTGAAAAAAAACACAGAGGAATAAACGCATTTATAATTGAAAAAGATACTCCCGGAATTTCACTAGGACCTCATGAAGATAAAATGGGAATGAGAAGTTCAGATACACATTCTGTGATGTTTACTGACGTAAAAGTGCCAAAGGAAAACAGAATTGGGGAAGATGGATTTGGATTTAAATTCGCAATGAAAACACTTGAAGGTGGTAGAATTGGAATAGCATCACAAGCTCTTGGAATAGCCTCAGGTGCATTTGAAAGAGCTCTTCAGTATTCAAAAGAACGAAAAGCTTTTGGTACAGAGATTTGTAACCATCAGCATATTGCTTTCACTTTATCAGACATGGCAGTAAAAATAGAAAATGCTAGAAATCTTTGCATAAAAGCTGCATGGTACAAAGATCAAGGAAAACCTTATGGAGTTATGAGTGCTATGGCAAAACAATATGCTGCCGATATTGCAATGGAAGTAACAACAGAAGCAGTACAAATTCACGGTGGATATGGATACGTAAAAGAATATCACGTTGAAAGACTTATGCGTGAAGCAAAATTAACTCAAATTTATGAAGGTACATCTGAAGTGCAAAAAATTGTAATATCACGTGCTTTACTAAGAGATTAATTTTTTAAACTGTTTTTAATATTTTATATTCAATTACTATATTTGTAGCTTAAAATTAATATAATATTTATAAATTAAATTTAAATAATATGAAAATACTTGTTTGTATAAGTAACGTTCCCGATACAACTACAAAAATTCGTTTTGTAGAAAACAATACAAAATTTGATACAGCAGGAGTTCAATGGATAATAAATCCATGGGATGAACTTGCTCTAACACGAGCAATGGAACTTAAAGAAAAAACCGATGCCATTGAAAGCATAACCGTTATAAATATTGGTCCAAAAGAAACAGAAGCTACTTTACGTAAAGCTTTAGCTGTTGGTGCCGACAATGCTATTAGAGTGAATGCCGACCCTAAAGATGCATATTACACTGCTGCTCAACTTGCAGAAATTATTAAAAAAGATAGCTATGATATTATAATGGCAGGAATAGAATCAAGTGATTACAATGGAAATGCCGTAGGTAGCATGCTTGCAGAATTCCTTGATTATCCTTCTGTTTCTTCTGTTTCAAAAGTGGATATTGAAGGTGATAAAGTAACAATAACTAGAGAAATTGCCGGAGGTAAAGAAATTTTGGATACAGAACTTCCATGCATAACAATTGTTCAAAAAGGTATTGCTCTTGAACCGAGAATTCCTGCCATGAGAGGAATAATGATGGCAAGAAAAAAACCTCTTGAAGTTGTTGAACCTATTGAAATTGCACCTTTAACTGAATACAAAGACTATGAATTACCACCACAAAAAGCTAAGTGTGTAATGATTGATCCTGAAAATATGGATGAACTGATAGACAAA
This sequence comes from Bacteroidota bacterium, assembly GCA_034723125.1. Lineage (NCBI taxonomy): Bacteria > Pseudomonadati > Bacteroidota > Bacteroidota bacterium. The sequence continues at coordinate 2,215 of JAYEOP010000230.1, forward strand.
CTACACAATGAAGCAAAAGTAATTTAATTATTAAAAAACGAAAAATAAAGGAGACAAAAATGTCAATATTAGTATATACTCAAAACTGGGAAGGAAAATTCAAAAAAACATCTTATGAATTAGTAAGTTACGCCAGTGAATTAGCAAAAGTTTTAAATACTTCTGTAGTAGCACTTACAATTGGAAATGTTGATGATGAAGAGATAAAATCACTTGCAAAATACGGTGCATCAAAAATCTTAGTTTTTAAAAATGATAAAGCTAAATATTTAGAAAATAAAGTTTATTCTTCAGTAATTGCACAAGCTGCAAGCAAGGAAGGTGCTAAAGCCGTAATTCTTTCACACAATTTTTCAGGTAAAGCACTTGCACCACGATTATCAGTAAAACTTAAAGCAGGATTTGTATCAAATGTTGTTGAATTACCTTCAAGTCTTGAACCCTTTGTTATAAAAAATAGAACTTTTACAGGCAAAGCATTTTCAAATATTGAAGTAAAAAGCGAAATAAAAATTCTTACTCTTGGCAACAATTCATTTAAGCTTATTGAAAATAATGTTGAAATAGCAACAGAAAATTTTGAACCAAAACTTAGTGATTCTGATTTCAAAACAGTAGTAAAAGATGTAAGTAAAGTAACAGGTAAAATTCTTTTAACAGACGCAGAAATAGTTGTTGCCGGTGGTCGCGGAATGAAAGGAGGCGAATACTGGAAACCACTTGAAGAACTTGCAACAGAGTTAGATGCAGCAACAGCTTGTTCGCGACCTGTTTCTGATGAAGGTTGGCGACCTCACGAAGAACACACAGGACAAACAGGTAAAATAATTGCCCCTAACTTATATTTTGCACTTGGTATTTCAGGTGCTATCCAACACATTGCAGGTGTAAGTTCCTCAAAATTTATTGTTGCTGTAAACAAAGACGAAGAAGCTCCAGTATTTGAAGTTGCCGATTACGGAATTATCGGAGACGTTCACAAAGTATTACCCGACCTTGTAAATGCAGTAAAAAAATTCAAAAGCGAA
>JAYEOP010000231.1 GCA_034723125.1 Bacteroidota bacterium
AATTATTAAAAACAATAAGTGCTACAGGATAACTGTGCTTTTATACCAAATTAACATCAAAACACCCGATATAAATCATTTCTATTTCCCTTTTTTGTCGTTAAAAATTATTTCCGTAGCTATAGCTATGCAAAGAATTTTTGCCTAAAAAAAGAAAAATATAATTTAATTTATTTATCAGGCGTTTTGAAATTAAATTGGTATTATATTTTTATAACAATTCAGCAATTGATAAATATCATACATTAGAATGTATTTTTAGGTTCATATTATTTCGATTATCAAATAATACTGCATTTATCTTTGTTTTTTAAAATTTAATTAAAAATTTATTAATCGGTTTATTATTTTAATGAAGCCACAAAAAAAACAATTGCTATGAACGTAGATAAAATTATATTAGACTTGGAAAAAACCCATCCGGGTGAAGTTGAATATCTTCAAGCTGTAAAAGAGGTTTTAATCTCAATTGAAGATGTTTATAATGAAAATCCTCAATTTGAAGAGGAAGGAATTATTGAAAGAATAATTGAACCTGACAGAATATTGACCTTTAAAGTACCATGGGTAGGTGATAATGGAAAAGCAAATGTAAATATTGGTTATAGAGTTCAATTCAACAATGCAATAGGACCTTACAAAGGTGGTTTAAGATTTCACCCAAGTGTAAATTTAAGCATTCTTAAATTTCTTGGATTTGAACAAATTTTCAAAAACAGCTTAACAACATTACCTATGGGTGGTGGCAAAGGTGGTTCGGATTTTAATCCAAAAGGAAAATCAAATGGTGAAATTTTAAGATTTTGTCAATCATTTATGCTTGAACTATGGAGATTTATTGGACCTAACACTGACGTACCTGCCGGTGATATTGGTGTTGGTGGTAAAGAAATAGGATATCTTTATGGAATTTACAGAAAACTTGCACAAGAAAACACAGGTGTTCTTACAGGTAAAGGTATCAATTGGGGCGGAAGCTTAATTCGTCCTGAAGCTACAGGATATGGCAATGTATATTTTGCAAAAGAAATGCTTGCAACAAAAGGTGAAACTTTTGAAGGTAAAACAGTTGCAGTTTCAGGTTTTGGAAATGTTGCATGGGGAGCTGTTCAAAAAGTAAATGATTTAGGCGGAAAAGTTGTTACACTATCAGGTCCTGACGGTTATGTTTACGACCCTGATGGTATCAGCGGTGAAAAAGTTGAATATATGCTTGAATTAAGAGCAACAAATGAAGATATTGTAAAACCTTATTCTTATGAGTTTCCAAATTCAAAATTCCATGAAGGCAAAAGACCTTGGGAAGAAAAAGTTGATATTGCACTTCCATGTGCTACTCAAAATGAATTGAATAAAGAAGATGCTACAAAACTAATAGAAAATGGTTGTATGTGTATTTCAGAAGGAGCAAATATGCCTTGTACACCAGAAGCCATCGAAATTTTTCACGAAAGTAAAATTTTATATGCACCAGGTAAAGCATCTAATGCCGGTGGTGTTGCTACATCAGGTTTAGAAATGTCACAAAACTCAATGAAGCTACATTGGTCAAAAGAAGAAGTTAATGAAAAATTACATCAAATAATGATTAATATTCATGAGCAATGTGTAACTCATGGCAAAGAAGAAGACGGCTATGTAAATTATGAAAAAGGAGCAAATATTGCCGGATTCCTTAAAGTTGCCAACACAATGTTAGACCAAGGAGTAATATAAATATAACGATCCATCCATTTTTCAGCCCTTTGGGAATTTATTTTTCAGAGGGCTATTTTTTTGTAAAATTTTGCGAGGATACTAATGTTGGTATCTCTAACTTTAAATTATAATTTTCCAAGGAAAGCATCTTCAACCTATTTGTAATTTATAACCTTTACTAAATCTGCAAATTACACCCTATACACAATATCACAACAAATATATGGCATATATTTTGATTTAATAATTTAATTATTTTCAGATAGTTAATTTTTAGTTTAAAAACGTTTAAGGTTCGTTTTATAAAGTTCCGATTAGTTCGGAACTTTTTTTTGTTTCATCATAAAAAAACCACCGATTAAATTTTTGTCAAATATAAGAACATTTCTGCTTTGCTCAAAAATGATTTGTTTTTTTGGGTTGATTTTATAAATTGCTTCTTACTGTGATGTTGGAAAAATATATGCCTGTCTTTTCCTTTTATAAATTTCATAATATAAAAATAGAAATTATTTCTTTACATGAAAATTATCTTTATCTACAAATTGTTGATTTTTTTAGACAGTCTGGCGGTGAGTATATGGTTTTGTGGCGGTTCAATGACTACATATTTCTTTGCCAAAACAAATGCCAATTGAGGAATACAATGCTCATTTCCAGCACTTTGCCGCCATAAACTATATACATTGTTAGGCTTTCGTGCTTTATCTTGCAGATAGTTGAACAGATAAGTCCAATGCGTTTGCAATTAATATAAGGTTTGATATCCTAATATCTTCTCCATTCTCAATCCGTGAAATATAAGGACGCTTTTTACCAACTGATTGTGCAAGTTCTTCTTGGCTAATATTCAATTCTTTTCTACGGTTTCTTATAATTTCCCCAAAATAATATGAATATGCTTCTTCCCTGAATTTCTCCCTGCTTTCTGAACCTTTTTCCCCATACCGCTTAGCTAAAAGGTCTTTTGCTTTTATTATTTTCATGATTTTCTATTTTTTAAATATTGTTCTAATAATATTTCTGCTTTCTTTATAGCTTTAATGTAGTCTTTGTTTGACTTTTTCACAAAGCCATTTAAGCAGACAACTTCAGTGCTTTCAGAAAAATTAAGGTGGTCAATGGCAAAAATTATAACCCTGTATTCATTACCTGCTTTTATTCTCAACTCATAAAACTTTGAATTTCTTAATTTCTTTATGAAATTTGTATGAACTACTTTTACATCTTCAATAATCTCAATGAGTTCAAAGAATTTTCTGGACACCCTATCTCCTTGATTGTCAACAAAAGTTAAACATTCTTCGGTAATGTCAATTTCTCTCATGGCACAAATGTAACGAATTAGTTACTTTTATGCAAATATTTTGAGCATTTTTTTGAAAAACATTTGTTTTGGCAACAATTAAATTCAGAAATCAATTCATGTACTGTTCAGGCACTCTGTTTTTTCAAGCAATTTTATTCAAAAGGTTTGTTCTTTTTCTGTCTCTCTGCATGAAGCATAACGGTAGTCTGT
>JAYEOP010000232.1 GCA_034723125.1 Bacteroidota bacterium
TATTTAAATATATATGTGGAGATTTATATTGTGTATCTTTAGCGTTTTTACAAAATTAGAATTGAATTCATACCTTTGCACCCTTTTTAAAATTATCCTAAAAAAAATGAAAAAACTTTTTTTGCTATTTCTATTTATTCCCTTTTTTCTTTGCGGACAAAAAATTGAAGATAAAACTAATGATTATTGGAAAATCGGAATTTCTCCCGGAATTGCAATAACAAATATGGAAATTGATTCTGTGGATAACAGTCAGGTTTATCTACCTTTTGCAGCTTTTAGCTTGAATAAAAAAATCAATAATTCCTTTGACATTCGTTTGGGTGCATCCTACTCTGCAAGAGGAACAAATGTAAATTCTCAATATTACAAATACCGTTACAGATACTTTGATTTCAGAATTGTTCCTCAGTACAATCTGGGAGAAAACATAAAATTGAACTTTGGATTACAACCATCTTTTTTGTCAAACGCTGTGTTAATAAAAGGAACAGATGCAAGTGACAGACCTGAATTGGATGAAGATGATTTTAAATATGAAATAAATATGCTGGCTGGTTTTGAATTTAAACTTCAAAAAGGAGCTTGGCTCGGTGCTGAATATTTGTATCCTTTAACAAATCGCAAATTCCAAAATATCAGAATATCTTTGAATTTTATTATTGATCAAAACTCATTAAATGAAAATTTGACCAAAAACAAAGAAATTTCTTACAAGCAAATAAAAGAAATGAAAAATGCCGTTTTAGTTGTTCGTTTAAAATCTTCTTCCAACAAAATAAAGGCTTTGAAAGAAAAAGGAGATTTTGATATGGCAAAAAAAGTTGAGCAAGAGCAAAGAAAAGAAAACTTAGAAATTCTAAGAACTTTTAAAAAACATTTTGATTTTTGTAAAGTATATTTTGTTTCTAATAAAAATACAGCAGAAGTTAAAAAAAATGGTTTCAAAAATGTTTTCCTGAACGATAGCCTTGTCATTGATAAAAATATTATTGTCAAAACAAATAAAATTTTTGTTGCTGAATTTGGAATTATTGATCAACAGGAAGAAGGCAACCCTGTAATTTCCGATGCTGAAATTCATGCTTTGATAATTAAGAATGAAAATTTTAAACAACTGCATACTCCTTTTCCTTTTTATGTAAATATAAATGATTTTATAGATGAAAGAAAAGTAGAAGAAGTTATTTGGCTGATGAATAAAAACCTTCATTCCTATTATAAATTGGCAATGAATGAGGATAAATAAATGAGCAAGTCTAAAAATATAGTAAAGAAAAAATTTCAAACTGCTAATGTTATAAGTATTTCATTAGCACATCTTTTTCATGATATTTACGCTTCTTTTCTTGCACCGATTTTACCACTGTTAATTACAAAACTTGGAATAAATTATTCTCTTGCATCACTTTTAACAGTTGCACAACGCTCACCTTCATTGTTGAGTCCGTTTATTGGCATTCTTGCCGATAAAGTAAAAATGAGATATCTCATTATTGTTACTCCTGCAATTACTACTGTTGCCATGAGTTTGGTAGGGATAGCTCCAACATATTCTTTACTAATAACATTGGTTATTGTTGCAGGATTAAGCTCTACATTTTTTCATGTTCCTTCCCCTGTGATGATGAAAAAAGTTGCAGGCTACCAAACAGGTAAAGGAATGAGTTTTTATATGTTAGGAGGTGAACTTGCACGTACTTTAGGACCAATTACAATTCTTGGTGCAGTTTCACTTTGGGGACTTGAAGGAACTTACAGATTGTTGCCTTTTGGTCTCATAGCATCAGTATTGCTGTATTTCAGGTTACGAAATATCGATATTTCCGAAGACGTAAAAAAAACAGGGAACGAAGCGGGTTTTAAAAAAACATTAAAAAAGTTTTTACCGTTTTTTCTGATACTTGCAGGATATTTATTCGGAAGAGCAATAATGCAATCGGCACTTACATTTTTTTTACCAACATATTTGAATCTTGAAAAAGGTGAAAGCTTGTGGTTTTCAGGAATATCTTTATCGGTTCTTCAACTTGCAGGAGCAGTAGGGACTTTTCTCTCTGGAACTATTTCTGATAAAATAGGCAGAAGCACTACTCTGATAGTTGTATCTATAATTTCTCCTATAATGATGTGGTTTTTTATTACATCTGAAAACAATGTGATGATGTTTGTATTTTTAATACTTATAGGAATTTTTCATTTTGCATCAGGTCCCGTTTTACTTGCACTTATTCAAGATTTAAATGCAGATAAACCTGCTTTTGTAAACAGTATTTTTATGACAATTTCTTTTGGACTTTCTTCTGTTGCGGTATTATTAATTGGATTTCTTAGCGATGAAATAGGACTTGAAACTACCTTTAAAATATCAGCAATTATTGCTTTAACAGGAATTCCTTTTGTGTTTTTCTTGAAGAAGAAATAATTGTATTTTAAAAAGATTGTCTTTTTAACACCAAATGAATTTTTTTATCTAAATTTGTCTAATCAAAAGTTGCATTTGTGACTTGAATTCAGCTAATTTAAAATAATGTGAAAATACAATATATAAAATCTGAAATATATAAATTAAAAAGAAAAAGCAGTCTTATACTAATAATTCTTATTGTTTTTTATAATATTAAATTGAGTATAGATATTCCAGATGGAATAGAAGGTAATAAGTATTTGATCGCTAATTTTTTATATAATAAAATATTTTTAATACCTGGAATTTATTTTTTAGTAGTTGCAACAGCAGTATTTCTCGCAATAAATTTATCAAAAGAAATCTATGAGAATTTAACTTCGTATATAATAATTAAAATCAACAGCAGTATTAATTATTTTATCTCTAAAATAATACTTGCATGCATGTTTTTTTTATTTTTATTGACATTAAATGTTTTACAGATTTGTATTATAATATATTTAAGTGATATATCAAACGATATTATACAATTGTTTTTTTTAAATTTTGAGTTTATTGATTTTGTAAATATATTTATTTATTGCATTGGGTATATCATAATTGTAGTTATAATATCCATCCTAATTAAAAATCCGTTTATTGTTATGCCAATTGTATTTGTTTACATGATTTCGGAAACATTTATTTTAATTTTCAATGAATTTGAATGGAGTAAATGGTGGATGAATATATTCCCTGGTTATATTTTAAGTATTTATAATATGAATGTGAATGGAATAATATTTCTCAAATTAGGATATATTATT
>JAYEOP010000233.1 GCA_034723125.1 Bacteroidota bacterium
ACCAACAAGGGATTTGACCTATCTGCGTGCTACGCACAGGCACAAGAACGATAATCCATTGGATGATATTGAATTATGATTTTTTTAACAAAATATATAATGGAAATATAATGAGTGGTCATTATATTCACTCGTTAGGCACAAGCAAAGGAACCCGAAATACAAGAGATAAAATATGGCAACAGAAATTAAAACTTGGGAAATAACAGACGGAGAACTTAATTCGATTCAAACAACTCTTGCTGAAAATAACAGAAAAGAGACTGAACATTTGGAAAAATGGATTAAAACAAAACCCGAAATACTCGGAACTGATATTTTGATAATCGGAGAACAAGTTTATACAAAATCAGGACCCTTGGATTTCTTAGCAATTGACAATAATGGAAATATTGTGATTGTAGAACTAAAAAGAGACAAATTAGCAAGACTTGTTTTAGCACAAGCAATTGACTATGCCTCGGATTTATCAACTTGGGACATTGACAAATTAAGTGAGATTTGTATGTCATTCACAGGAAATAGTTTGGAAGAACATATCTCAGCGAATTTTGAAAATATTGAAATTGACGATTTAACTATCAACCAAACTCAAAGACTTTTATTAGTTGGGTTTTCAATAGAAGAACCATTAAACAGGATGATTGAATGGTTGTCAACTAACTTCGATATGAGTATAAATGCTATTGTATTGAATTATGTAAAAACTTCAAACGGAACAGAATTGCTTTCAAGAACAGTAACTATTCCAGAAGAAATTGCAAAGGAAAAAACAAGCAAAAAGAAATTTAAAATTGAAATGTCAAATGAACCGGGAGAATATGAAATTGATAAATTAACGGAATTATTGAACGGCTACTTTAAAAGAGCGAATTATTCTGCCAATAGAATAAAAAACGTTTTATTACCAGCACTTTTGACAAAAAAGCAGATTACAAGAAATCAATTAAAGAAGGAATTTGTTAAAACAGGAGAAGCACCTGACGAAAGCCAAGCAGGATATTTTATCGCATTAATCTCAAATCAACTTGGACACGCAAAAAAGGATTATTTAAGACAAATTATTTCTTATGAATATCCTGATAATCATTGGACAAAAGACAATTTTAAATTAAGAGAAGGTTATAGAAAATTAGTTGAAGAATTAATTAAAGAACTGAATGCCAGCTCCTAACAATGTATGTAGTTTGTGGCGGGTTAAGTGCTAAATATGAGCATTTTAGATATAAATAAACTTTAGTGTAAATTGAAAGATTTGTGTTTCAAAACCGCCACAAAACCATATACTTAACATTGTGCTTCATGCTGAGAAAATTCCGCTAAAAGAATGAAAATGGAAGAAATACTTGAAAAACTTTTTGATTTTTTACGAAAAAACAGAAACTATAATAAAAGACTTCAAGAAAGATATTATAAATCAATCATTCTTCCATATGATAGTATTCCTGATAAAATAATATCTCTACTATACCACATTGCAAATACTCAAAGCCAACCCAGAATAGACTATTTAGCAAACTTTTACAAAAACATATATAAACACAGATACCAATTAGAATCATTTGACAGGTTTTTAGGAATTTTATTACCAACTACTTCAAAAAATTTCAATGGTCTTTTTCAAAGTTTAAGATGTCAACCTGGTTGGGGCAACAAGACTTCTGCCCTATTTGCTAAAAGCATTTTTCATTTACATAATAATGCTTATCCTAAACAGTTGAGAATTTGGAATGACGTTCCTAATAAAATAAATGAGAATGATCAATTTTATTTACCAGTAGATACTGTTATTACTTCGATCTTCAAACGGTTAGACTCAAAAACAAACTGGAATTTCATCAATACCAATAAACTATTAAAGCATTATTACCACGGGAATGACATTGAGATATGGGACGATTTATGGTTCTGGGGGTTTATTACTCAAAATGGGTCTGGTGTTAATAGAGTATTTGCATGGAACGAGAATAAATATTGGACATTAAAGGAAAGTGATAAAAACTCTGAGGCTATCATAAAAATTAAAACAAAGGCTGAAGAATTTTTGGATTTATTGAATGTTGGTACAATAAAAATGAAAAGAACAACGATTCCAAAAGCAAAAAAATAATATTTGAATCAAGTGTAATGGAAATTGAAAATATATCTGCTCACATAGAAAAACTATCAAAAGAAGAATGGAGTATATTATTTGCCCTGATTCCCATAATTGAATCCACACAAGTATTTTCGACTGGCGGTGAATTGATTGAAGATAAAAATGACCAAGATAGTTTTAACATTACTCCAGAGTTTGCTATTCAAATTGTATATGACTTTCTTGATATAATGGAAGAACTTGATTTGATAATTCCTTTTGCTTGGTCTAAATGGGCTCTTGGAAAAGAAATCTTTGAAAAAGGGAAATACAAAAATCTAAATACAATAACTTTATTAAAACTTTTAACAGCCTTCATAAGAGCAGACCATTTTTGTTGTGGAGCAGGTTTGGCTTCAAGATTTGAGGATAGAACAATTGAAAAAATACTAAAAGAAATAAAGAAAAATATAGAAAGTAAATAAAGCACGAAAGCACAACACATGGTCATACTGCATACCGCAATTAGTCGTAAATATGAAGTTTTTACTTATTAATTAAATATATTTGTAAGCAGAAAAATTTGAAATATTAAAACGGTACGTAGCATATAGCCAACCCGTCAAACTGTCTAAAAAAATCAACAAATTGTAGATAGTGTCTCTAAGAAAACTCTGCAAAATTTGATTCCTATCCTTTTGCGATATTTTTATCTTTCTCAACTCACTGATGCTAAGGCATCGCCTCGTCTCAAAAAATAAAAATCTCATCAAAAATCTTAGAAATCATAAAATTTGATAGTTTTCTTAGAGGCACTATTTACAGGAAGTTGAACGCTGTGATATCTATCTTGGAATTCTTGGTAAAGGCTATGGGTTTGAAGATGCTGAAGGATTTTCACCTACAGAACGGGAATTTGACCATGCCACAAAACATAATAAAACACGGCTCATATTTATTGCCGATGTTGAAAACAGAAATATTAAAGAGATTAATTTCATCCAAAAAGTTCAGGATGTATTGGTCAGGAAATCTTTCTCAGCTATTGGCGAATTAAAATCATCGGTTTATGCATCTTTGGTGAAATATTTAATGGAAAAAGAAATTATCAGGACCGCCCCTTTTGATGCTT
>JAYEOP010000234.1 GCA_034723125.1 Bacteroidota bacterium
CTTCAATAATGAGCAAGAAAAATTTGCGATAGAGAAGATTTTAGAAATAATATCAATCGTAAACCTTGACAAAGAAATTGCTGATTTAACAATTGAGTTTAGGAAACAATCAAAAATAAAACTACCTGATGCTTTGATAATTGCAACGGCAGAAATAATTGAAGCAGATTTGGTAACCAGCAATGTTTCGGATTTTAAGAAATTGACAAAAACCGTTGAGATAATTGAACCAAAAAGAAAATAGGAAGCCTAACATTTAGGCTTCGTTTTGATTTTTTGCCTTAGCAAAAAATACAAAATGAAGCCCCAGTTTGCACTAACCGTTCAACCCACAAAAGAACAATTTTCTGCTTATGGGGTTTCAATAATTTTATTTTCTGAAAAGTCTATGATAATTGTATTATAATTATCATAATTATATTTTTTTTGGAGAGATTTTCTGATTATTATTTTCAGAAACTCATATTTTAGTGAAAAATTCATCATTTTTTTTAAGATATTTTAATTTTAGACAATACAATATCATTCGCATAAAAACACGTCAAAATTTATATTCAATCAACAAAATAAAATCCTTTTATTTTAACCTAAATTAAGCGATTATCTGCTTCGATAAGCACCAACCTATTGAGTTAAAAAAGTTTATAAAAAAAGACTCAAAGACCAACGGGTTTTTTTACTTTTTTTATAAATTTTTTATTCTCAATATTTTGGCACTTCTCTTTGCACATAATCGCTCAATTTAGATTTAATTTATTCTAATGGATAATATTCCTGACCACGTTTTAATTCAATTATTAGTAGCATTTTACCTTTTTTACATTTTGGACAAATATCAGGTTCTACTCCATATTTTTCTTTCATAATTATTTTCCAATCTTTATCTTTTTTCGGTGGTGCTTTTGCGTCAAGAGATTTACGTGCCTGTTCTAATGATTTTTTTTTATTTCTATTTGACAAAAAACCATAATGCCTAATTTTTATAAATTTTCTGGGTAAAATATGTAAACAAAATCTGCGTAAAAATTCACGAACAGGTAATTTTACAATTTCTTTATTGCCTTCTTTTTTATAATTTTTTGCCCAAAATTTAATAACACCATTTTTTATATCAATAATTCTATGATTCGAGATTGCTATTCTGTGCGTATATCTGCCCAAATATTCAATTACTGAATTAACTTTGTTAAAAGGACGCTTAGCATAAACAACCCAGTCTTTTTCAAATAATTTATCTATTAATTTTTTGGATAAAATAATATTTTTTTCTTTAGCAAAATTACGTAAGCCTTCAACAAATCTTGCACGATAAACAGAACTCATTGCTTTTGTTGGAAATAAGTATTTTCCATCGGAACGTGAATTTTTCCAGTTTCCATTTTCATCTAAGCCGCCACCCGGAATAATACAATGCAAGTGAGGGTGAAAACTTAAATTTTGTCCCCAAGTATGTAAAATAGTTATCATGCCGGATTTTGCACCAAGAAATTTTTTATTTTTTGCAAACCCCTGTATTACAGACCATACTGTTTTAAAAAGCAAATTATAAAGTTCTTTTTGATACTTCAAAATTAAGCCATTAAGTTCGTGTGGAAGTGTAAATACTACATGAAAATATTTTACCGGTAATAAATCTTCTTCTCTTGATATTATCCATTGTTCTTTTTTCAAGCCCTGACATTTAGGACAATGACGATTCCTACAACTATTGTAACTTATACGAAGATGTCCACAATCATCGCATTGTTCAACATGACCGCCAAAGTACGAAGTCCTACAATATTCTAAATTTTCTAATACCTTTATTTTATACGAAGGTAAGTTTTCTCGCTTTTTAAAGTCAAACCCGTATAAATCAAGTATATCAGAAATTTCATATTTTGGCTTCATTATTTAATTCCATAAAGACTGTCAAGTGGACTCACAGCTGTTTTTCTTTCAAAACGAGCCACTTGAAGATATTCCATAGTTGTCTGGATATTTTCATGTCCAAGTTGCTCTTTTACGGTTACTATATCAATTCCATTTTCAAGCATGTGTGTAGCAAAACTATGCCGTAAAGTATGAATTGTTACTGTTTTTTCTATCCCTGCCTTTAAAACAGCATGTTTCAATATTTTTCTTATTGTTGTTTTTGAAATATAATTACCTTCTTTTTGTCCGGGAAAAACATATTTTTTTATTTTATATTCATTGCAATATTTTTTATATCGGCTTGCCAAAAATTTAGATAAAACAACATATCTATCTTTTTTTCCTTTGCCCTGACAAACATAAATTAACTTACGTTCTGTATCAATATCAATACGTGCTATGCGTTGGGATTCACTAATACGTAAACCAGCAGAATAAATTAAAGCAAGCATAAATTTGTCCTTAAATTTTTCTGGTGCAGCAAATAATTTTATACATTCTGCTTGTGATAAAACAACTGGGAGAGTTTTCTTTTTTGGCAAAGGAGGAAGTTTTATCAGTTTATCTTCAAGATTGTAAAGCCTAAATAAATAACGAAGTCCGTAAACAGTAAATTTAAAATAACTTTCGCTGTAATCATTTTCTGTTTTGACTTTAAATAGATATTCTTTAATTTCTTCATTAGAAATTTTTGTAGGTAATTTCTTAAATTCTAATGAAATAGCAGCAATTTGCCTAATATAGCATTTGTAAGTTTTTTGTGTTTTACCATTGAGTATCAAATCTCGTTCAAATTTGTGACTCATATTCTTAAAACCTTTTATTTCTTTCTTCGCACTTTCAATAATAGTTTTCATAACAAATAAATTTTAAATTAATATTAAATTGTCATGAAATTTTACGATATTTGCAAAATAAAAGTTGCAAATTAATCAAATATATAAAAAAAATATTATATTTGTGCTGTGAATTTAAAGGCTACCATGAGGTTTAGTGCAACATTTTCTTGGATTTCATTGCCTTTTTCCGCACAATGTAAATTCTTATTCAATCGTTCAAATTTCGCACAATTGTCAATTTTTGCACCACGAAAAAGGCAATGAAAACCAAGAAAATGTTAGCACCTTTTTTCATTTCGTTATCAAGTATTTGTTAATTATTTCATTTAAGGTTTCTTCGCTTATAGGTTTTGAAATAAAATCATCGCAACCTGCTGAAATTGCTTGTCCTTTTTCTTCTCTTGTTGAATATGCTGTTTGTGCAACTATCGGCAAATCAGGGCGAAATTCT
>JAYEOP010000235.1:0-1255 GCA_034723125.1 Bacteroidota bacterium
TTGAAATTTGTCATTACGATGACGAATTTAATGTAAAATTCGTCAATACGTTGACGATATTAATATATTCCTGTTGTATAAAACAAATTGAAAATCTCTCAAGAAATAACTTACGAAATTAAATCTCCTTTGAGAATTTCTTTATCGCTTCTGCCATTTTATCCCATGAATTCAATTCCTTAAACTTACGAATGCCTGCTTTAAACTCTTGTTGGTTTTTGAAAAACTCAATAACGCTATCTTTTATCATTTTTGAATCGGCTTTATCAACTACCATTCCTGTGTTATGTGGTTCAACAGCTTCTTTGAGACTACCTACATCAGTAACAATTACAGGTAATTCAAAGTGATATGCAATTGACAAAATGCCGCTTTGCGTTGCCGACTTGTAAGGAAGGACATTTACATCAGAAGCCGAGAAAAACAAGGATACTTCGTCATCGGCTATATATCTTAGGTTTGCACTTATTTTATTTTCAAGTCTTAGATTTTTTATTTGAGTGAAATATTTTTCATCCTTTCCGTAAACTTCACCTGCAATAAGAAGGTAATATTCATCAGAAAGATATTTCATTGTTTCAATAAGGATATCCAAACCTTTGTATTCGCGAACAAATCCAAAGAAAAGAAGAACTTTTTTATTCCCCGGAATATTCAGTTTTTTCCTTGCTTCTTTTTTATCAATTATTTTTCCGAAATGATTGTAAAGAGGATGAGAACGAAAAATATATTTTGCATCGGGTTTAAGCTGTAGCAAATCATTTTTTACCGTATTGCTCATTACTACAAAAGCTGAATTTCTTTTAAGAAAATATTTTGAAAAGCTAATGTCATAAAATTTCTTTTCGTGAGGGATAACGTTATCTAAAACCGTTATCACTTTGGTTCCTTGCTTTTTAAGCATAGCTGCAACATATCCAAGTGAAGGGGCAAAAAACGGCATCCAATATTTCATGATTAAAATATCGGGTTTATACTTTTTGATTTCTTTAGCAGTAGAAAAATATGAAAATGGATTTATTGAATCCAAAATTCTTTTAGCATCTATTTTTTCTACATTATCTTTTTCATTAACAAATTGCGTTTTACCTGGGAATAAAAGATTAGGATATTGCCTTTTAAAAGTAAAAGCTTTTACTTCATGCTCTTTTGAAAAAGCATTAAAAAGGGATGTATTAAAATGTGTAATACCACCTCTAAAAGGATAAAACGTTGATAGATATGCAATTTTCATTTGAAGTAAGTTTTTAAACAA
>JAYEOP010000235.1:1355-3173 GCA_034723125.1 Bacteroidota bacterium
AAATTCCTAACAATAGCATCATAAACCATCTCAACAGAAATATCATTCATGCAATGATTTTCACGTTTGCATTTTGTTCCATAAAAGCAATCACAACCACTTGGTGGTTCAATAATTTCTCCTCTGTTATAAAGTTCAAATTCATTTTTGTTAAAAATATTTACAAAAAGAATCATTGGTTTTTTAATCGCAGTAGCAATATGCATCATCATTGAAACTGCTGTAACAACCAAATCGGTATTTGCTGTTATTGAAATAAATTCTTGCAATGAATATGTTCCCGGATAAAATGCTCCTGTCTCTTCTGCAAATTTTTTATTTTTTTCATTTTCCTCTGGACCTCCAAGAATTAAAGGATAAAAATTATTGACTTGCAATTTTTTTATTAATTCAATCCAATATTTCTCAGGCCAAAGTCGAGTAAGCCATCTTTTACCACAACCGGTATTTAGTCCGATAATTTTTTTGCCTTTTGCCTTTTCTCTAAGAATATTCCATTTTTTTAAATATGCATCATCAATATCCATCAAATACTCTTCGTAATTAAATTTCTGATGACAGATTTCAAAGATTTCTTCAAGGTAACTTTTAGTGTTTTTTTGAGAAATTGAATCCGAAAGTCCTGTTATTATTTTATGCTCTGCCGCTGGTGTTGCAGCATCAAGATGATTGTTTTTTAAGATAAATCCAAATTTTTCTTTAGCATCAACATCTGTAAGCAATGCACAGGCTTCGTATTCTTTATCAAGATTAATTGCAATATCATACTTCTGATGCCGGATGATATAAGCTGATGTAAAATCAAATTTATAAATTTTGTCAACTTTATCTTTAGGAAGAATATCCGGTGTGTGAGTAATCCATGAAATATGGCAATCAGGATACAATTCTTTATATTTTACAACCAATGGAGTAGTTCTTATCACATCACCAATTGCCGCAAGTTTAATTATTAATATCCGTTTTGAAATTACCTTATATTCATCACAAGTATCGCAAGTTTTGTTTCTTTCTTTGTTTGGCTGGCAAGGATATTCACCAACAAAATATTTACAGTCGAATTTTATATCTGATAGTTTCATTAATATACTTTTTAGAGCCACAAATATAGGAATTTTTTGATTTACGATTGGATGAGAAATGATTTGTTAACAAGCTGAATTCAGGACAAGGAATGCTTACGAAAAGCAAGATAATAACCGAAGTTAGCAGGTACGATTAACAAAATTCAAAATCCTTTGGATAATACTATTAAAAATATTATTTTTGCTAAACAAAGAAATTAGTAGGAACCCCCTAAAAACAAATAACATTTTTTGTATGGAAAAATATTTAGAACAGCTTTTAATGGATATTGCTTTTGCTACCGAAAATGTAAGTTGTCCTTATGTTGAACATGAATTGAGCATACATGATTGGATAACGGAAGAAGATGATGATAAAACAGCAGTCATCCGTCTGCTTGAAGAATGGACGGGTATCAAAAAAATTCAGCTACCTCCTCCCGGATTATTGTCTGACAATCAAATCAGCCGTCTTCTTAACGCTTTAAAAAAAATGCTGGATGCTTATAACTGGGCATTTGTACTCCTATTTGAAGTACCTGAGCATATTCAATATGCTACGATTCGTGATAATTTTAATCAGGAAGCAAAAATAAAACGCTGGCACATGGGATTTTTCCAACTTTGTAATCCCGGCACAGAACACGGAAAATGCTCTTTAGGAGAATATTGTCATTGCCGCTTTTACAAGGAACTTTTTGAGGGTTTTAGTGATGAAGAACTTAGTCCTGACAAAGAACGTACTATGCAATTG
>JAYEOP010000236.1 GCA_034723125.1 Bacteroidota bacterium
TTTTTGTTTATTTGTTTATCTGATAGCTTTTGTGAAGTTTTTTGCTGGGGTTTAAAATTTCAGCTTTTATTTTTTAACTCTAAGTACTTTAGGCACTTTAAGTACTCCAACACTTCTTTTTGTTTATCTGCTTATTCGTAACACATAACTTTTAGTTTTTAGTTTTTAACTCTAAGTACTTCTTCCAACAAATGGCTACCAACTATTGATTGCTAACGACTTATAACACTTTTAATAAATAAACTCATTAAAAACATTTCTTGAATAAAAGTTTTTATTACTTTTGACACCTAACCAAATTGTTTATTTTGACAAAAACACACATTAAAAAAGTAACACTCAAATCTTTTGGTTGCAAATTAAACTCATCAGAATCCTTAAACATTGAAAGACAGATAGAAGACCACAATCTTCAACTTTCATTGAATGACGAGAAAGCTGATGTACACCTCATTAACACTTGTGCAGTTAATGAGAAAGCAATAATTGAATTTGAGAATTATATTCATAAAGTAAAAAAACATAATCCGAATACCAAAATAATTGCTTTTGGTTGTTTTGCTGAAAATGATCCTAATAAAGTTACTGAATTTGAAGAAGTTGATCTTGTATTACAAAATATTAGAAATAAGGATATTTACTCATACATTAATAAAGTCAATTACTTCAAAAACAAAATATCGGATTTAGAAGTTGACGCTGACAAAGTTGTTTCAAACAACCTCTTTTCTTCAAAAATAAATCAGCAATCGAAATTAAAAAATGAATGTGATTATTATTGTTCATATTGTAAGTTTTCAGTTTGTCAAGAAAATAATAAATTAAAAACAGATTCAAAAATTCTAATATCGGCTCAAAAAATTGCAGACGCAGGTGTTATAGAATTAGTACTTAGTAATCTTGACGGAGATACAATTTCAAGTTCAGGTGAAAAGGGAATTATAGAACTATTAAAAAAACTTGAAAATATTGATGGATTTAAAAGGATAAGATTATCTAAAATTGAACCTACACTACTTACAGATGAATTAATTGATTTTATTGCCCAATCGGAAAAGGTTCTTCCATATTTCCATATTAATATTCGGTCTGGTTCACGAAGGATGCTTAAATCAATGAATGTTAATTATAAACGTGAACAAGTTGCCAAAATAATAGAAACAATTCATGAAAAAATTTCTGATGCGAAAATAGGTTTAGATATTTTTACATATAATAATAATGAATCAAATTGGGATTTTAAACGTTCATTAAAGTTTCTTAATAACATTAACTTCGCATTTCTACAACTGATACCTTTTGATAACAAAGAGGAAATCAAGGAAAAAAATAAGATTCAATTTAGTGAGAGAATGAAAATTCTCAAGAATTTACATCATAATAATAAAATTACTTTCCAAAGACAAAATCTCAATACTCTAAAAAGTGTTTTATTTAGCCCCAAACAAAATGATGGTTATATTTTAGGATTAACAAATAATTATCTGCGAGTAAAAGCAAAATATTTACCTGAATTAAAAAATTCACTTTGTAATGCGAAACTAATTTCTGTTGATAGTGATGATATTATTATTTGTGAGCCAGCCCTTCATGGAAATTGCAAATAATTTTTTTGTTAATAAATGATAACTTTAAAAAAAAGGTTACTCCTTAGCAAGTATAAGATGTTGAAACTTAAAGATATGCCACAGACTTCGTCTGCCGAAGACAGATTCACAGATTGATTTTACTTGATTTAATGAATCTTTACAAATAAAACTACTTTCGGTAGTTTTTAAATCTATGGCTTTTATATTCTGCAAAGTTGCTGAGTAGTAACAAAAAAAAACTGTTTTAAAAACTTTCTTTACCATTTTTGTCAACAAAACCAAACTTACCGGCTTTCATTACTTTGGCTTTACCGTTTTCAAAACTTTCAGCCATTGAATACTTAAAAGGAATAAGCACTTTGCCGTTTAAATCAATAAAACCAAATTTGTCATTTTGTTTTGCAGTTGCAAGTCCTTCACTATATTCGTTAATTTTTTGATATTTACATTCAACAATTATCTTCCCATTGTTATCAATTACTCCAAATAATTTATTCTTTTTTATTATCGCTCTATCTTCATGATAGTTTTCAATATCTGCATAATCGAAAGGCAAAACTATTTTTCCCTGACGATTTAAAAGTCCATATTTGCCATAATATTTTGCTATTGCCAAATTATTTTTAAACCTCGAAATATGTTCATATCTTATCTCTGTAATTTCCTCGCCTTCACTATTTACAAGTCCATACCTATAATTTAAACTTACAACAGCAACACCCTTCTTAAAGCGTTTAATCTCAGAATATTTACATGGAATTATTTCATTGCCTTCAACGTCAATTAATCCTGCTTTTTTGTCAATAATTACCACAACATAAGATTCGTTTTTCATCTTTATGTTATTGTATTTTATCTCAGTAAGAAGCTTACCTTCATAATTAACCAGAGCACACTTATTATCTTTTTCTACTTTCAAAAAATAATTTTTTAAGGGCTCAATGTATGAATATTCAAGTGGTAAAATCTCTTTTCCTTTTTCATTAACTAAACCAAATTTTTTATTTAAACCAACTTTAGAATATTTGCCATTAAATTCATCCATAAAAGCATACTTGGGTTTAATAACAGTTTTTCCTTTTTCGTTAATTAAAGCATATTTCCCGTTTAATTTCACTTTAGAAAGTCCATGTTTAAAACTCCAAACTTTATCATAGTCCGCTTTAACTACTATCTCATCAGAACTATTCTTAAAACCCCATTTATTATCTTGTTGAAAAGGCTTAAGTTCTTGGGAATGTAAAGAGAAAGTAATACTTAAAAAAAATAATATTATTAAGGATATGTGAAATTTAAGGTAATTTATTTTATTCATGTTAAGATTTTTTATTCATGATTGCTTAATTAAAAAGTAAAATAATTGCAATTCCGACAATGCAAAAACTGTACATAGTTTAAGGGGGACTATTAAATAGTGGCTATAAGAAAAACGTATGTTTTTGGCTGTTAGAATATTATGTGTATTTTGTCGCTTGAATCTAATGTCATAAAGTAGTCATTTGATCGTCATTAAATTGTCATTAAGTGACAATTTAATGACAAGTGAATGACTTATACATTTTGTTAGGTTTTCG
>JAYEOP010000237.1 GCA_034723125.1 Bacteroidota bacterium
TTTATACTCAACCAGCGATTTTGGGAGAATTTGTGAAAAAGTAGTAAACAAAAAAAACCACTTAAAATTAAGTGGTTTTTTTGTGATCCCGCTGGGGCTCGAACCCAGGACCCTCGGCTTAAAAGGCCGATGCTCTACCAGCTGAGCTACGGAATCCGCTGTAAATAGAGGTGCAAAATTAAAAATAATATTTTTACCTGCAAGTTTTTTTTTAAATATTTTTATATTATTTTTTATCCTCATCTATATCCCTAACTATCAGCGGTTTCGCTTCTTCAAGCTTATGTTTATTAAATGTATAAAATTTAACATTCGAATTATCAAAACCTTGTGAATTATTTGTTCTTTGAAAATAAAAAAACCTGCTTTTTTGCTCAGGATTTTTTACAAATGCTTCTTTGGGAAAATATTTACCATGAGAAACTAATTGGTTAGTAAAATACAGCATAGTTAAATATGCTGTGTATGAATATTTTGTTGCTTCTGTTTTAAATTTTTTCCTATATCTTTTTGTAAAAACAATTACACTTGAATCTGAATATTCCATAATTGGTTTTGATACAAAGTAGGTATTAATTTTTTCCAAATATGAAATATCAACAGAGTTGAAATAAAGCCATTTAAAAGGAACAATGGTTACAATTTCATTCTCAACTGCTACCAAATTTGTAATTATTGAATTTACCATAACCTCATTATCAATAAGAAATAATAATACATTTTTTTCATCATTAAGCAATTTAATATAAGAAGCAGTTGACCATGAAATATTATTAACATTCACAGTTGAAGTTTTGAAAGAAGAAAAAACAGAAGTATCAATTGTGTTCAAAACAGTTTTTAATGCAAAATCTGTTTTCCCCGTTGAAGTTGTTATTAAAATAATATTATGATTTTTAAAATTCTTTTCAATATATCTTGAAACATTTTCTATAAATCTTACTTCTGTTGGTTCTAATGAAATAAAATATGGATTTTTAACAATACATGAATCAATAGTTGAAAAGAGAGAGACAAAGGGAATTTTATTTTTTAATGAAAATTCCGAAATCACTTTTATATTTTTTATTAAGAATGGTCCAATAATCAAATCAGCATCAATCTCTTCTAACTGTTGAATTATTCCAGTATCAGTTTTAAATTTACTTTTTTCATTATCCAGCACAAAGATATTAATATTAATATCAAGTTTAGAAATACTATCTTCAAGAGCTAGTAAAACTCCACGATAAAAATCAAGTGCGGCAGTGGAAATTACTTCCTGATTGTATTCTTTATCATAAATATCCGATAAAAGCAAAGGTAGTACAATTGCAATATTGTAGCTTTCTTTTAAAACGTCAGGATAAATAATATCAATTGTATCAATTTTCTTTTTTTCAATAAGCGATGTTTTTATCGTATCAATATTATTTTTTTGCTTAATAAATTGACTTTCAAGCTTAGCTTGTTCTACATCCTGTTTTTGTAAAATACAAGACTGAAAGACGAACAGCATCAAAAATATTGAAAAAATTCGTGCTAAATTATTCCCATTCAATTGTTGACGGAGGCTTTGAACTAATATCATAAACAACTCTATTTATTCCTTTTACTGAATTAATTATTTTATTTGAAACTTTTGATAAAAATTCCGTAGGCATTGGATACCAATCAGCAGTCATGCCATCTGTAGAAGTAACAGCTCTAAGAACAACTGTAAATTCATAAGTTCGTTCATCACCCATTACACCAACAGTTTTTACAGGAAGTAAAATTGTTGCTGCTTGCCAAATTTTATCATATAAGTTATCTTTTCTCATTTCATTTATAAAGATATAATCAGCTTCTTGAAGTATTTTTATTTTTTCAGTTGTAATTTCTCCAAGAATTCTAATTCCTAATCCGGGACCAGGGAAAGGATGCCTGCTATAAAGTACTTGTGGAATTTCTATTTCTTTAGCAATTTTTCTTACTTCGTCTTTAAACAAAAGATTTAACGGTTCAATTATTTTTAAGTTCATTTTTTCGGGTAATCCACCAACATTATGATGTGATTTTATAGTTACTGCAGGTCCTTTTGTCCCCGCTGATTCTATAACATCAGGATAAATTGTTCCTTGCCCAAGCCATTTAACATTTTTAATCTTTTTTGCTTCAGTTTCAAATATTTCAATAAATGTTTTGCCAATTGCTTTTCTTTTTTCCTCAGGATCCGAAATTCCTTGTAATGCATTGTAAAATTCTTCTTTTGCATCTACGGGAATAACATTAAGATTTAATTGTTTATAATTTTCTATTACTTCAGTAAATTCATCTTTTCGGAGTAATCCATTGTCTATAAAAATACAATAAAGATTCTCCCCTATAGCATTGTGTAAGAGTGTGGAAGCAACTGTCGAGTCAACTCCTCCCGACAAGCCCATTACAACTTTATCGTTTGTTAAAGTATTTTTAAGTTCCTCAATTGTTGTATTTACAAAATGTGAAGGTGTCCAGTTTTGTTTGCATTTACAAATATCAATAATAAAATTTTTCAGCATTTTATTTCCTTCCATAGTATGATAAACTTCAGGATGGTATTGTAATCCATACCATTGTTTTTGCTTATTTTGAAATGCTGCTATCGGAATATCTTCAGTTGTGGCAATTATCTCATAACTTTCGGGAAGTTTAAGAATGGTATCACTGTGAGACATCCATATCTGAGAATTTTCTACATTAATTAATAAATCACTTTTATTTTGAGTTTTTATAAGTTTGGCTCTTCCATATTCCCTGATATGAGATTTCTTAACATCTCCTTTGTCCTCATTTACCATTAGTTGTGCTCCGTAACAAACTCCTATTACAGCTTTTCCTCCACAAAACTTTTCAATATCCAATTGTGGAGAATCATTTTCAAGTGTTGAATACGGACTTCCTGATAAGACAATTCCTTTTACTTCTTCAGTAATTTCAGGCAAGTCATTGTAAGGGTATATTTCCGAATACACATTTAATTCACGAACTTTTCTTGCTATTAATTGCGTATATTGTGAACCAAAATCTATAATTATAATTTTTTCCATCAGGTAAAAGTAATACTTTGATTGTTAATAATGAAATTTATTTTTTATGAAGAAGTTGAAGAAGTGCCTAGAGTGCCTAAAGTACTTAAAGTGCCTAAAG
>JAYEOP010000238.1 GCA_034723125.1 Bacteroidota bacterium
GTTGCAGAATATAGATTGACAAAAGAGTTGCCTGAAAAATTAAAAGGGAAGTTACCATCTGTTAGTGATATTAAAAGGAAAATTGAAGATGAAATAAAAAACGAGAGGTAACAAAGGCTATATGTAATGCGGGGTTCATCGTAAATTGAAAGATTATGCAAGTAAAGAAATTTAGTAGTAAAACGAAAGTGAAAAGCTTCGAAAACTCGTAATACGCATAGCCAAACCGATAACCATCATAAAGAAATCTACTTCTCACGAGGATCAGCTACAATCGGTAGCTTTGCTTGTTTGTAAACCTCAATGCTTGCATATCCGAATTCTTCAACAACTTTTCCAAGGAGTAAATACATTCCACTGCCTCTGAAAGGATATTTTCTTAATGAATCAGGGAAATGTGTAGTGTCAAAAAAAACTCCATTTTTATCAACAAAAGTTCCAAAATGCATTATTTCTTTTTTTACGGTTCTCACGTATTTTATGGTAACAAGTCGTCCTATCATTCTTACTTTTCGTCCAACGTTCTTGTCAAGGTCCTTTGCTTGTATTTCTCCACGGAAAGATGTTTTGAGTAAATCAAAGAAACTAAGGCTTACAGTAAATCCTAACATTTCTATCTCGTCATAGGCATCTTCAATTTTTCCTGTTTCAAGTTTTGGTAATTCAAATTTCTTTGACGGCATATAAAATAGCATTGACTGTTTTTTGAGTGTTTCCTTTTTGCCTAATAACAAATGTGCTTCCCATAGTAGTTCTACTTTAGTTTTTGCTGTAAAACGAAAAGCATTTATTTTTATCAAAATAATAATTTGTTCCAATTTTATGTCAATACGTACACTAAAGTCCTTTAGGCTCTGGAATTTTCCATTTTGTTTTCGTTCTTGCTCTATTGCTTCTGCCTGTTTTTTTTCAAAATTGGCAATGTGAATAAAGCCTAAAAAAATATTTTTGTCGATGATTGTTGTAAGGTAGCTACTGTTGTTAACGCATGGTAATTCAATATTTGCCCCTTGTCGCTGGGCTTCATTTACATATACCCAAGTATGATAAAAACCACCGAAATTATTTATAACAGCTACCATAAATTCAAGAGGGAAATATGTTTTTAGATAAAGGCTTTGCAGGCTTTCTACGGCATAGGATGCAGAATGTGCTTTTGAAAAAGAATATCCTCCGAATGATTCAATTTGTCTCCAAACTTCTTGTGTGATTTTTGGCGGATAGCCTCGCTCGTTACAGTTATTAAAGAATTTTTCCACTATTCTTTGAAATTCCTTTTTACTGCGAAATTTACCACTCATAGCTCTGCGTAATACATCGGAATCGGCAAGGTCAAGTCCTGCAAAATGATGACATACTTTTAAAACGTCTTCCTGATAAACCATAACGCCATAGGTTTCTTTTAATTCCTCTTCCATTATGGGGTGTATATATTTGAAATTGTTGGGGTTGTGAAAACGATAGATGTATTCTTTCATCATGCCGGATTTGGCAACTCCCGGGCGAATGATTGAACTTGCCGCAACAAGGCTTATGTAATTATCACATTTCAATTTTTTTAACAATCCACGCATAGCAGGACTTTCAATGTAAAAACAACCGCATGTTTCAGCATTTTTTAATTGTTCTTTTATCTTTTTGTCTTCTTTAAATTTATTGATTTGGTGAACATCAACTTTTATGTTTTTATTTTCAAGGATAATGTTTGCACAATCGTTAATATGTCCTATCCCTCTCTGGCTGAGTATGTCAAATTTCTCAAATCCTAAACTTTCTGCAACGTACATATCCCATTGTGTTGTAGGATAACCTTTCGGAGGCATATCAACTGCTGTGTAATAGCTGAGGGGCTTTTCCGAAATTAGAATTCCTCCTGCATGAATAGAACGGATGTTTGGAAAGCCTAACATCATTTTACCGATATTAATTATCTTTTCAGAAATATGGTTTTTGTTTTTTTCGCTTTCAGGGTTTTTAACAAGAGCGTCAATTTCGGATTTAGGCAAACCATAAATTTTAGCTAATTCCCTTAAAGTAGATCGCCCTTTAAAAGTTGTTGTTGCTCCTAACAAAGCCGTATGTTCTTTCCCATATCGTTTAAAAATATAATCTGTTACTTCATTTCTTTCTTTCCATGAATAATCAATATCAAAATCAGGTGGACTGCTACGTTTAGGGTTTATAAATCTTTCAAAGTAAAGGTTTAACTCTATCGGGTCAACATTTGTGATTTTCAAGCAATAAGCAACAATGCTATTTGCTCCGCTTCCTCGCCCTACATGATAAAATCCTCGCGACATTGAATAACGAATAATATCCCATGCTATTAAAAAATATGCAGAAAAATTAAGTTCATCAATTAATTTAAGTTCATGTTTTATACGTTTTATTGCTTCCTTATTATTTTTTTCATAGCGATAAAGCAAACCATCAAAAGCAAGTTTTTCAAGGAGTAATTTATCGTCATATTTACTGCCTGTAAAAGTAGCTTTGTTTTTATTTGATTTGTATTCGAAGTCTATACTGCATTCAGTTATAAGTTTCTCTGTGTTTTTAACTATTTGAGGATAATCTTTGTAAAGTTTTAACAGTTTCTCTTGTGAAAGCATAACTTCATCAGGGGAAGCAAGTTGTTCTTGAGTTAATTGACTCAAAAGAATGTTTCTGTCAATTGCTCTAAGATGTTTGTGAAGTTCAAAATCATTGTTATCTCTAAAGCTTACAGGCTGTTGTATTATTAGTTTTGATTGATTTTGCCTGTATTCGGAGAAAATAAGTTTTGTTATTTCTTTGGGTTTAACCCCAATAAATTCATTTTCTTTTAGTTCATTTATTTTTTTGCTACCAAAAGGATAAATAACATAAGCATCTGTAAATTCAGTTGTTGTAATCTCTGTTTTGTTAATGTTGTGATTGCTGATAAAATCATTAAGCTCTTTAAAACCTTTGTTGTTTTTTGCTATTGCAAAATATAAAAACCTGTTATCTTTATTTCTAAATTCCATGCCAGCTATTGGCTTTATGCCTTTTTCTTTACACGATTTAACAAAATCAGGAATAGCCATAGAATTATTAATATCCGTAAGTACAAGAGATTGTATTCCAAGCTTTTTAGCATTCTCAGTTAAAGCTTCAATTGATAAAGT
>JAYEOP010000239.1 GCA_034723125.1 Bacteroidota bacterium
TTGTGCATTTAAGCTGATTGAAGCAAAGAATAATAAAATGATAAATAATTTTCTCATGTCTCTTTTTTTTATGTTTCAAAAATAGTTAAAAATTTTGATTAATTGATGATTTTACTTTTGCCATTTAGTGCCTCTAAGAAAACTATCAAATTTTATGATTTCTAAGATTTTTGATGAGATTTTTATTTTTTGAGACGAGGCGATGCCTTAGCATCAGTGAGTTGAGAAAGATAAAAATATCGCAAAAAGATAGGAATCTAATTTTGCAGAGTTTTCTTAGAGACACTATTTACAAAAACCAGTGTTTTACTATCTTCATCATCGATTGATAAAATGGATATTGAACAAATACAAATGCTTCAAACGAAGCAAAGTCAAAGCTGTACAATGGCTAACCCAACTTGGCTCTATTCAAATACACTCTCCTAGTTAACAATTGATTACAAAATTTGTGCTACACTACATATTTTTTCACTTCTAGTTGTGATGGCTTACAGCTTGTTGCATTGTATATATGCATGGCTTCTTGTATTGGCATTGATGGCTTTCTTACACACATTCCTTTCTTTCGACTTTCAAAATTTCTCAACAACTTATCAGAACCAAGTTACAGGATTGATATTTGTTTTACCTTGCCATTTATCCTTGTTGCTTGAACCAAAGTATTGCTATGTATGAGTTCGTTACAATTTATTATACTCAAACAATGACGATATTTTTTTTGCAGGGTGTAGGAGAACCAAGTTGGGTTAAGTTATCAAAAATTTATAGTTTGCATAAAAAAAAGCATGCATTAGTCTTATGAAATTTATTAATCAACTATTACTTTCATAACTTCAACATAGTCAGTAAAATTTATTTTTAGTAAATATAAACCTACTCCATACTTTTGAATATTGAATTCTAATATGTTATTAGTAATATTTTTATCATATTTTAATAGTTCTTTTCCATAAACATCAAACAAAGAAATTCCAGTAATTTCATTTAAATAAATTTGACTAAGCTCAAATTTTAAATTAAAAATACCTTTGTTAGGATTGGGTAAAAGTTTTATGTATTGTGCCAAATTATTGCTTTCAATGCTGCTAAATTTAAATACTTCAGACATTCCACCACAATTGTTGTTAAAAACAACATATACAGAATAGCTCCCAAAGCTTTTAGCTTCAAATGATTGACTTGTAGCACCTGGTATTTCATTGCCATTAAAGTACCATTGATATGAACTCCCTTTTACTGTTTTAAGCATTTTTCCATCATAATTTATTGTAATTTCAGGAATGGTATCCACATCTATATTTATAGGCGAAGAAACACAGTTGTTCATTCTTCCAAGTATTGCTGTTGAATGATTAACCCCTGCAGCTAATTTTGTAATTCCTTTAATATTCTCCAAAATAATAGCTTCCGTTTGGTTTTGGGTAGTTTTGTTTCCTAATTGACCATTAAAATTGTAACCCCAAGCCCATGTTGAATAATCTTCTTCGGTTGCGAAATTATGATAATAACCACATTCAATATCCTTAATAAAAGAGTTCAAATCAATAATTACAGGCTTTTTTGCTTGATATTTATCTTTAATACCCAATTGCCCATATTCGTTACTTCCCCATGCATATACTTTTCCATTTGAGCGTAATGCAAGGCTATGATCAGCTCCTGCTCCAATTTTTACAATATTTATCAAATCAACAATTTTTATAGGGACACAAGAGGAATTATAGTTTCCTGTTCCTAATTGTCCTTTTGAATTATTACCCCATGTCCAAACTTTTCCGTTTTCATCTATTGCCAAACTGTGATATTTTCCTGCACTAATTTCAACAATATTTGTTAACCCCAAAACTTGTACAGCTTTATTTTGGTCAACATAATTATTGTTACCCAATTGTCCAAAACGATTATCACCCCACGACCAAACCGTACCGTCTGATTTTAAAGCCAAACTATGACTTTCACCTGCACTTATTTCTATAACATTGTCAATGTCAATTACAGCAAATGGGAAATTACTTAAAGCATTATTCCCATATCCTAACTGACCGTCAAGATTATTTCCCCAAGAAAGTAGTGTGCTATCAGATTTTAGTGCAATACAATGCATGCCACCTGATGCTATTTTATTAATCTGACTTAAGGAGTTTAATTTAACAGGAATGTTTTTGTCGGAATATGATCCTATTCCAAGTTGCCCATATAAATTACTTCCCCATGAATACACATTTTTTTCTGAATCCAAAGCAAGGTTAAATGAACGTCCTGCATCAATGTCCGTAATGTTTAATAAATTTAACACATTTACTTCATTCACTGAGTTTTGAAAGTTACCATTACCTAGTTGTCCGTTTTCGTTTTTTCCAAAAGAAATAACTGATGCATTTCCACCATTAACTACTTCTAAACTATAATCTCCTGACTTTTTAACAATCAATAAACTATCTGTTTGGCCATTTAAAATATTTCCATCTTTGAACCATTTATTACCTTTAGCAAAATTACTAAATAAAATTATTGAATCACCTTCACAAAATTTTGTGGATGATGATGATGAAATTACAGGACTTGACATTACGATAATTCGGAAAGTTGATTCTGAACTTTGGATACATGCTGTTTTATTTGATTTTGCTAAAATGCTTACTACTTCTCCATCTGATAAAGTATTAGTAATAAATGAATCAACAACAGAAAAATTGGTTTGAGAAATGCTGTCAACAAAAAATTTATACTCATCGGCACCGGTAGCTTTAAAAATTATCGGTGATGACTCACAAATCATGTTTGTATTTGATGAATTTGTAAATCCAATATTCATTTTATGAACTTTCAATTTATAATTTGAATCGGCATTTACACCACAATTTGCGTTGTAAGCAATTAAAGAAATTTCATCATTATTTTCAATCATTGTTGTGCTGAAAATACTATCAGATGTTCTTTCATTTTGTAACAATCCATTTATATAAAATTCATAAAATTCGGCACCTGAACCTATAAAATCAACTTTTTCACCATAACATATCTCATTGCCTTGAATGCTTGAAGAAAAATTAACAACAGGATAGGAACTTATAGTATATTCGAATACAGAGTCTGAAATACTTGAGCAACCATTTAAAGATCCTTTCACTTTTAGCTTATGCATTGCATTTGTAGGTAAAAAGCTAAAATAACTATTTTGTGAAGGAACAGCTTGAGAAATACCATCAATAAAATATTCGTAATAATTTGCTCCTTTTGCAAAAGTTTTAATTGTATCTCCATCACACAAATCATCATCGCTTAGTTTTATTAGCTTTACTGCAGGATAATTAAATACAGTAAATTGGAAAGAACTATCTGATTCAATAGAGCAATTTTTTGTTGTACCAACTACTTTTAATTCTTTGCCATTAGTAAGTTGATTTGTGTATAGTGTTGAATCTGTAGATTTTGATTTCATAAGCACTTCATCCATAAAAAATTCAAAGCTATCGGCACCTGAGGCAACAAATAAAACACTATCGCCATTGCAAATTGTATTATCTGCATCTGAACAAATCATGCTAACATTTGGATAAGAGTTAACTGCAAATGTAATTGAACTACTATTTTTCACACATCCTTTATCGGTATATCCGGATACATAAACATTTTGCTTATCCTTAATAGTTGAAATCACAAATGTGTTGTTTGTTGTTTTTTGTCCATAACTTACAGAATCAATAAATAATTCATATTCAAAAGCTCCTTTTGTATTAAAACAAACAATATCTCCATCACAAATCAAATTATCAGCATCATCACATTCTAAAGTAATATTTGAAGGATTGGGATTAACCGTAAAAATATAAGCACTTGGCAAACATGCTCCTGTTGTTGATGTTACCGAAATACTTTCTCCATTTTTAATACTATCAATGATAAATACTGAATTTGATGAAGCGGAAGTTATACTTTGGTTATTCAAATAAAATTGATAAATAGTATCACCTGATGCATTAAATTCAACTTCTGTACCTTCACAAATTATCTGATTAGTGTCAGAACAAGTTAATTCCACATTAGGGTGCACTGTTATTTGAAATGATGTGTCACAAAATGCTGAGCAATTATTAATGTATCCTTTTACAGATACAATATCATTATTTTGTAAACTATCTGTTTTATAAAAGTTAAGAGAAGTTTGCCCTAAAATAGAAACTCCATTTAAAAAGAAATCATATTGAGATGCACCTGATGTATTAAATGTAATGTAATTTCCTGCACAAATTGTGTTGTCAGCATCACTTGATGTTAAGCTTACGTTTGGAACAGCTTTAACAGTAAATGTAAATATATTATTACTAATTGCAAAACAACCTGAAGTACTGGTTCCTGCTACTGTTACAGTAGCACCGTCAGTAAGTAATGTTGTTGTAAAAGTATTTGTTGTATCAGCTACCCCTTGTGATATTCCATTAATAAAAAACTCATAACGTTCTGCTCCTGAAGCCATAAATGTAACACTGTCTCCCGAACAAATTGTATTATCAATATCGCTACTTGATAAAGAAACAACAGGTAATGGATTTACTGTGAAAATATATTTTATTGGCGATTCAGCAGAACATTGGTTTTCACTAAATTTTCCTATTAAGCTTACTGTGTCACCATCTTGTAAATTATTTGAGTAAAAAATATTTGTTGAATCCATATTTCCTTGAGAAACACCATTGATATAAAATTGATACAAATTTGCATTATAAGCATAGAAATAAACTGTATCGTTAATACAAATTACTTGGTCACTATCTGAACAAACAAAATTCAAGTTTGGAATAGAATCCACTGTAAATTTAAAAGATGTGTTACTCATTGCATAACAATCCCCTTCTTTAACAGATGCTTTTACGGTTTGTCCGTCTGTCAATGTACTTATACTAAAAAATGTATCAGTAATATACTGAGTTACTGGGATATCGTCAACGTAATAACGAAAAGAATCTCCTGTATTACTTAGCATAAAAGTAACGTTATCACCAAAACAAATTTTTTCATCAGGTTCATCTGTACTTATAAATAAATCAGGTTTATAAACAAGTGTAGAATCTGTGTAAGTATCAAAACATTCGTTTATATAAGTTGATTTTAATGTTATATAATGCTTCCCTTTTAAGTCAAAACAATGAGTTGTATCATAATTTGACTCTACTGTATCGCCATCATCAAAATACCATGTAAATTTAAGGTCGGATGAATCTCCGCTTATTGCAGTTGAATTATTATTAAAACTCAGAAACTCACCAAAACATGAATTGTAATCAACATTGAATGAGGCAGTAGTTGCCGATGTTGAATTAAAATTCCAACCACTATTATTTCCTTCATTGGTGCTAAATTTTATTTCAAAAGGTGAACCAGATCCATTTATCTTTATATCGTTAATTTTTAAACATTCACCTTTAAGATGTGCATTTGTTCCTATGTCCAACTTGGCTTGTGTTCCCTCTTCGGTAGAATGAAGATTAATATAATCGACACATGTACCCATAGAAACAAAAGAGTCATTTATTGTTTGTGTTTTATTTGCTTCAAAATAAATATTTACACCTTTTTTGAGAATTAATTTGTTAAAAGTGTTAGAGCCCGTAATTGTTGATGATGTATTCTCAGAAGTTTCTATTTTAAGAATGTTATATGACAAGTTTTCCCCATTAAAAAAGGCATAACCCTTTGCATCAATATTAATTATTGAGGAATCTGAATGTAAAGTTAATCCTGAATCTGATAAAATAATCCACCCGTAATTTAAATTTATTTTTGACCCGGTAAGGTATATTGATTTTGGATTATTTGTAAGAAACAACATTGACCCACAAGAAATATTTTGATTGTTTAAATTTAAAATTCCTTGAATAGTAGAAATAGAATTTGATTTATTCATTAAAATATTATCTGTAATCGTAATACTATCCCCAGTATTTTTCGAATCAATTATTATATTTGAAAAAATACTGTCAATTCCAGAAGGATCAAAAACCACATTTCCATTTGGAATAAGATAAATATAGGCTGAAGAATTAGGAGATACTATTGATAAATTATCACTAAGTGTAACGTTCCCTTTTGGAAAAATATTTCTAACTAGATTTAATTCGGGATTATTGGTTACTGTTGAAAAAGTTATATTTGAAAAATAAGCATCAATATCTACCTTTACTTCCTGTCCGCTTAAAGTGAACGAATTGGAATCAAAAACAATACTGTCATTTTCGGATGGGATACATGATGTATTAACTCCTCCTGAACTTAAAGACCAATGATTTGTATCGCTCCAATTTCCAGAGTTTCCAACCCAATAATATTTCATTCCCGAATCAACCGCTGATGTTGTCCAGCCTGATGTATTTTTATTTACAACTGAGTTTAATGCAATATAAACAAACCCATCGGATGTGTCTGCTGATACATTATTGATTATTAAATTATTTATATCAATTTTATAGTATCCTGTTTTTTTCAATTTTGCAGGATTGCCAAAAAAGTCTGTTGATTTAAGAACAAAAGGACTTGCACAGTTTCCTGTAATATCAAATGAATCAAAATAAATTTTACTATCGGACTCTAATGATAATGATTTACCTGAAATATTTTTTATCATATCAAAACTATCACAAGAGATTAATGTTGAATAATTAGTTTGAAGAATTAAAGTGTCATATTTCAAATCTGCACCATTAAAAACAACATCATTCAAAGCGTTATGATTAAGTATAATTGTTGATGAGTTTGAAATAAAATTCAAATCTTTTGAATTGATATTCCAGGCTGTATCGCAACTATTGATTGTAATTGTTGAATTTCCCAAATTAAGTTGCCTTGTAAATGTGTCGTTTGAAATAAAATGCTCACAAGATAAATTCTTATTATTTAAATTAAATGTTCCTTTTTGTAAGTAAATATCTTTGTTTGTTTCCAACTTATCTTTTAAAGTATAATTCCCCCCATTTGTAAAATACAGGTCTCCATTAATAATTACACTATCGGATAAAATTGAATCATTTGAGTTACTTGAAAAATAATAGTTTCCTGTAAATGCAGCATTTAATTTTTTATCAAAACTTAAAGAACCTTTTATTTTCAAATAGTTTTCATCATTACCGTAAAGAACAGGATTTGTTGTTAAAGCCGTCCATGTCATGTTTTTACAATAAGAATTGTTGCCAACAAAAACAGTATCGTTTCCTGAAAAGGAATTGTTATCAAATATTACATCATTGTTCGGTGCAGGAATACAAGTTGCATTTGTTCCTCCAGAACTGTATGACCAATGCGTAGCATCCGCCCAATTACCACTTCCTCCTATCCAGTACATTGTTTGATTATCAGAAGGTTCAGTAATTGTCCATCCGCTTATATTTCCCTCATCAACAGAATTGTTAGCTACAAATAATGCCCCACCTGACGCTTCAATATCTGTTATTCTGATATAGTTCGAAGTTGATGTACCAGATGTTTTTATAATTTTTGCTCTACTACCTCTTTCTGACGAACAAATAAATACAGGCAATCCACATGTACCGATTGCACTAAAATAATTTACATATTGATTAAGTCCATTTTTTAAAAATAATTTTACTCCTTCATAAATTTTAAGCGTATCATATTGATTTGAAGATTTAAGAATTGTAAATGGTGAATAAAAATGAACTGTTTCATAATGAATTGATGTATCAGGAGCTAAAAAATTTACTGTATCATTTCCTGAATAGTTAAATTTTAAAACTGTTCCTGAAAAATTCATATTTAAAAATGATGGATTAATTTTCCAGCTATTGCCTGCTCCTTGAATATTTATTATTGAATTATTAAAATTTAAACTTCTTGAATATCCCAATTCGGAAGAAAAGGTATTACAACTAATGTCGAACCCATTTGAAAACATTGTACCTTGGTTGTAATATATATTTTTGTTTGTATTAATATTTGTTTTCAAAAATAAAATACCCCCTCCAACAAAATAACAATGATTGTTTAAAACAATATTTTGCAAATAAATATAATTTGTATCATTAGAAGGCGAGAAATATATAGGACCTGTGAAATTACTGTTGTTATAATTTGCATTTAAAAAAATAGAACCTTTTATTGTGATAGTATCATTACCCGTCAATACTGGATTATCGACCTGAATTGGCAAAGAAATATCATTATCAGGATTAAAATGAAGGCAACTAATATTAAAATTATTTGTCATCAAAACTCCATTGATATGATAAATGTTTTTGGTTGTTTCAAAATGATTGACCAAAATAGATGAATCTCCAAAGAAATAACAATTACCATTTAATTTTTTCTCATTAAGATTTATCAAATGTTTATTTCCCGAAGAAGATGTTCTGAATTTAATATTCCCCCAAAAACCATTAATCATGCTATCGCAAAATGTTAAATTCCCATATATGTTAATGGTATCACTTAAAGTTCCTGAAAGTTTTGGATTATATCTTACTAATGACCAATCCATATTTTTACAACTTACAGAAGAAATATTAATTGTAGTTTTTTGACCGCTTGCAGTAAATGAAAGGCTGTCAAAAATAACATTGTCATTAATTGATGGAATACGATTATAATAATTTGTACTACCGGAAGATTTTGCCCAATGATTAGTGTCACTCCAATTTCCTGTTCCGTTTACCCAATAAAAATTTGCTCCGAAAAGAAAAACCGGAAATAACATTACAAGAACTAAAATAAGCTTTTTCATAAATCAATTTGTTTAATTGTCAATCAATATTAATTTTACAATCCTTAGTAACTATGACTTTGATTCAAAAAAAAATTAAATTTATTTTTCATTTTTACCAGTCTAATGCAACTAAAATAGTAAATTTATAAAGGCAAATATACAAAATAATTATTATATGCAAAAAAAATTTAAAATATTATTTGGTTTATAAAAAATATCTAATATCTTTGCCCTCAAAAAAATGTTTATGTGTTGTAGAAAAAATAGCAAAAGAATGATGTTATTCAAATTGTATTTTGTGTCAGCTTTCCTCTTGATTTTTTCTTTGGGAAAAGCACAAAGTTCTATTGACAATTCAATAAAACCCGAGAACGACTCAAATCATTCAATAACAATACCTAATATTGGGATAAGTATAATTCCACCAAAATATTTTAAACCTTCGGAAAAATTCCCTGGGTTTATTCATGAAGGATCTGCTTCATCAATTACTTTTTCAAGAGAAGAAGGAACTCCATACTTGTTTTTAAACTCAAATAAAATTAAGGAAAGTTTTGTAAATCAAGGTATCGAATTTATTAGTAAACAAAAAATTAAAACAAATAGAAATAAGCACGGTATTTTATATACTTTAGCTTTTACAATTGAAAATATTCGTTTTATCAGACTATTGTATATAACCGGAGATTACAATACTATTGTAATTGTAAATGCAAATTATCCGGAAATTGCAAAAGATATTTTGCATGATGTTTTGCTTCAAAGTATTCGTTCTGTAACATTTAATTCACCTTATAATGAATAAATTTAAAAGAGTTAAAATAATATTTTTTATTATAATTGCTTTCACGCCATTTTTTAGTTCAGGACAAGCTGTTGACACTTTAGTGAAATATGGAGAGTTTTTGAGTGTCAATCAAGATATTTGGGGAAATGGAGGTGATTTTTCTTTAAATATAAATAAGGAATTGTTTAGGTTAAACTGGAATAATTCAGGGAAAAACGGAGGCATAAAAACTTTAGCCGGGATGAAATTTGGTGGTGAAATAGATGCAAGTACATGGGGTGATATAGGTTCAAATTTTATTTTAAATGGTTTTACTTCCGGTGCTACTGATGTTTATTATCCCTTTAATGTAAAATATATTGTTCCCGATTCTGCAACATATACAGTTGGTGAAAAAATAACAATCAAAACAGATTATAACGTTTTATCAAGTTCATTTCTAAATATTCAAAATCCATCGGGTGGTATTGCCGAATTAAGAATGCATGTTGGATTCGGTTTTGATGTTTTAGCAAAACTATGTCTTTTTGGTTGTGTTAATATGCACCTTATTCCTGATGTCAATCTTCCTATACAAGAATTTTATTTGTTTAAAGCCGACTCATCAGGCTTGGTTTATCCTTGCCGATATTCAAATTATTCATGTTCCGATTATGACGACCCCAGCACTTGTACTTATTCTTCATCTCCTTCGGCATTACCCGGTTTTTGCAAAAAAGTAGCAGCACCTTACAATATTATAGTTCCAGGAAGCCCCATTTCAGGCTCAGTGGAATTACCCTATAATGGTTTAATTACAAATTCTAATTTAATTGGAAAATCACTTTATGCTTCAGGGGAATTTAAATATGTAACTCTAACTACCGATCTTTTTGCTACATTATCTCTAATACCAATACCGGTTGTAAGCACTGTTTTAGGAAATTTAAGCAATACTATTAATATTGGAAATTATGGAAAAGTATCATATAATCTATTTGACTTAGATTTTCCAATAATAAATTATCACAAGCATAGATTCTCATTTAGCCCGATTATTTATAATAAACTACAATTATCAACCAAGGTTAATTACAGTGTATTTGACAACAATGGTGTAAAAATAGAATTCGGTAAAGATTCATTAATAAGTTATCCATTAGAATCGGAAGTAGAGGTAGAGATACCTTGCAACAGTGCTTTTGTTGATGTAGTCAACTATGATTTTGAAATAGGAAACTCAAAAAACTTTAGCAATCATACTTATGATAGTCTTTCATTTGAAGTTGCAATGAGTGCTTTGGAATTTAGTATTAAAATACCCGAAGTTGAAGTTCTTCCTAAAATTTGTTTCCCCCAAATATGTATAAAAATACCATATCCTTGTCCTACATGGGGAAAACCATGGAAATGGTGTTCAAAAACAAGTTGTACTCCTGCATTTTGTACACCATCAATATCTTATGACGGCTTTGATTTTGGTGTTGGTCCTTTATGGGATTATAATGAACAACTTGCAGCAACAAAATTTGATTGGTATAAAGATTCGTGGGAACTTGGTGGCTTTTCACCCTATATGGATTCTTCAATTCTATTTCGTTTATATCCAACTGAATACAAAGTAGAATTGTCAAAAACCGATGTTTTATGTTACGGTGATTCAACAGGAAAAATTAACGCATCAATAAGTGGTGGAACAGAACCATATTCTCTTGAATGGTCAAATGGAAAGACAAATTTTATTACTTTTTCAAAGGATTCAGTAACAAATATTCCTGCTGGCTCATATTACCTTATAATTACTGATAAAAACAATTGCCAAGTCTTAAGTTCTATAGAAATCAATCAACCTGATTATCCGTTATCATCAGCTTTTGTAAATATTGAAAATGTAAAATGTTTTGGTAATAGTACAGCTTCTATTGACCTAACTACCGAAGGTGGTACAGCACCATACTCATTTGCCTGGAATAATTCAAATATGACATTTAATGCATCAACAGAAGATATTAATAATATTTCTGCAGGTAATTATTTTGTAACAATTACTGATAATCATGGATGTAGTTACTCTGATAATATTTCTATTAGCCAGCCAACGGCTTCTTTAAGTAGTGAAATAACAAGTCAAAATGTTCTTTGCCATAATGGAAATTCTGCTTATGCCGATGTTAAAGTTAAAGGAGGAACAATTCCTTATTCTTATTTGTGGAGTAATAGTGATACAAGCAAAAAAACAGAAAGTCTAACAAAAGGAACATATTATTTAACAATTACTGATAACAATAATTGTATTAAAAAAGACACAGTTGTGATTAGTGAACCACAACCCATAAGCCTTTCAGAAACACATACAAATGTTTCTTGTTTTGGCAAAAATGATGGAAATATTAATCTAACTACTACAGGAGGAACAAGCCCATTTAGTTACTTGTGGTCAAATTCTAAAAATCAATATTTAACACAGAAAACAGAAGACATTGGAAATTTAGAAGCAAGTAATTATCATGTAATTGCTAAAGATGAAAATGAATGTATTGATACACTTTCAATAAAAATAGATCAACCAACTGAATTGAAATTGTCATTTGTTAAAAATGATATTTCCTGTTTTGGCAGTGATGATGGTTTTATAAATACAAAAATTTCAGGAGGCGTATTGCCATATACGTATAACTGGTCAAATGGTGAAATAACAAAAAATATTACAAATCTGATTGCTGATGAGTATATTTTTGAAATTACTGATTCAAACCAATGCACAGTAATAGATAGTGTAAAACTTACTCAACCAAGTGGCAAATTACAAGTAGCCATTAAATCAACTGATGTTTTATGTTTTGGAGATAAATCTGGGAAAATAACAATTGAGACTAATGGAGGAACATCACCATATTCTTATACTTGGTCAAACGGTGATTCTACAGCAAATCTTAATAATTTATCAGCTGGCACTTACACTATTTCTATTGAAGATGCAAATAATTGTAAAACATTGTCAGGCACAGTTATTAATGAACCTGAGTCGGCTTTAGATTTTTCAACAACAGTAATTGAGGCATCTTGTTTTGGTTATAAAGATGGAAGTATTGAAATAAATCCCTCAGGCGGAACAGCACCATACTATTTCAGGTGGGATGATTCTACATTATTAATAAACGAAAACTTTGAAATTTTAAATCATCTTTATTCAGGCATCTACAGAATAATTGTACGTGATAATAACGATTGTTTAAAAGAGCAATTTATAGATGTTTCTCAACCGGATTCAATTACTCTTGGCTACATTACTGATGTTGTAAGTTGCTTTAACGGCTCAGATGGAGCAATAAACATTAGCATCAACGGTGGCACATCTCCTTATGATTTTAATTGGTCAACAGGAGATAAAACCGAAGATATCTCTCAACTTTCAGCAGGTATCTATGAAATTTTAGTAATGGATAACAAAGACTGTAAAATTGAAGAAAGTATTGAAGTTAGTCAGTTTTCCCAAATCATGATTGATTATGAAATTTCGGAAATAAGTTGCAAT